>CAUABY010000005.1 GCA_958427375.1 uncultured Eubacteriales bacterium | reverse complement strand
ACCTTGACGACGGCGCACTGAGCCTGCCCGAAAAGCCCCGTGGATTTGGCCGGGGCGTTGAGGCGGCGGTGTATTTTCTGCTGGCTGTCATATTTGCGCTTATCGCCTGCTCGCTTTTGAATCTTATAATTGAGGGCTGGGCGTATGCCTTAGCGGTGCTCGCCGCCCTCGCGCTCGCGGTGTGGCTTATCGGCAGGTACGCGCACAGGGAAAAGTGCGTTCTCGTCGCGGTGCTTGCGCTGGCGGCCATACTGCGCGCCGCAGTGATAGTGCTCGTGCCGACCCAGCCTGTGAGCGATTTCAAGCATCTTTTTGAAGCCGCCCAAGCCGCGGCGGGCGGCGATTTCAGCTGGGCACATGAGCCGCAGGGCTATTTCTTCTGGTGGCGCTACCAGATACCCTTTGTGCTGTACGAGGCGCTTATTTATAAGCTTGTGCCGTCAATGGCGGGGCTGAAGCTCATGAATCTCATATGGAGCCTTGGAATAAATTACTTCATATACCGCATAGCCGCGCGCTTTCTGTCAAGGCGCTGCGCGCTAATCGCGGCGCTTTTGTACGCGGTGCATCCGGGGCAGATCGCATACGTGCCGGTGCTGACAAACCAGCACATCTCAATGTTTTTCATGCTCGCGGGGCTGACGCTGGTCTTTGAGGCAAGGTCATGGAAAGGCTTCGCGCTCTCCGGCGTTTTGATTGCCGTGGGCAACCTTATGCGCCCGGAGGCCGTTATTTTAATCGCGGCGCTCGGCTGCCTGTGCCTGTGCGGCTTTATCCAGCGGCCGGACAAGAAGCGGCTTGTGCAGCTCATTACCGCGCTTGCGGCGGTGGTGCTGGCGTATTTTGCCGTGCAGAAAGCGGCGGAGTGGCTTCTCTGCGCGCTGGGCACAGCGCCTTACGGATTGGGCAACGGCGCGCCGGAGTGGAAATTCGTGGTGGGGCTTAACACCGAAACGGGCGGACACCTGAGCAATGCGGCTTCGGGTGTGCTGAGCATAGCGGACGCGCAGGAGCGGCACGAGGCCTGCATGGCGATAGTCAAGGGTTATCTCGACAGCTGTGCAAATCTGCCGGCTTTCTTCTTCGGCAAGTTTATAGACTTCTGGAAAACGGGCGAGGACTTCTGCTTCGTGCTCGGCGGCATCAATGCGTACACGGCAACGCGCTTTGGCTTCACATATGACAGCCTCTTCGCGGCCCTCGGCGGCATTGAGACGGCGGAGCGCTTTTTCGCCTATGCTTTGAGCGCGGCGGGCTGTGTGCGGCTCGCGTTCGGCGCGCTGAAAAAGGAGGGGCGCGGCACGTCGCCTGTGCCGCTGCTGACGGCGGCCATCCTCTGCGGCATAGTGCTTGCCTACCTCATCATAGAGATTCAGCCGCGCTACAGGTACATTGCCATGCCCTTTGTTTTCATCATGGCCTGTGTGCCGCTTGCGCGCGGCGGAAGAAAAACCTGAGCGAAGCGGGAGAACGGAACATATAATAATGGAAAAACTCAGCTCAAGGAAAAATGAATATATCCGCAGACTGCGGCTTCTGGCCTCCGACGCGGGCTTTCGCGCCGGGCGCGGGGAGTATGTCTGCGACGGGCTTAAAATGCTGAAAGAAGCGCTGAGCTTCGGCGCGGAGATAAGGAGCGTGCTGTGGAAAGAGCACAGCGCCGACATCGCGGGGCTTGAGCGCGCGGTGCAGTATACTGCGGACGCGGAGCTTTTTGACTATGCCTCGCCTATGAAAAACAGCCCCGGCCCGGTGTTTACTGTGAAGATACCGACACCGCCCGCTGAGGCAAGGCTCAAAAACGCGCTTGTGCTTGAGACGGTGCAGGACCCCGGCAATGTTGGCACGGTCATCCGCACGGCAAACGCCTTTAACATCGACGCGGTGATTCTGACCGGGGACTGCGCGGATTTATATAACCCCAAGACCGTGCGCGCGACGATGGGGGCAATTTTCCGCCAGCGCGTGATATCCTGCGCGCTTGAGGAGCTTCCGGCGCTGCTTGCTGACAGCGGCCTTGCGCTTTACGGCGCGGCGCTGTCGGACAGGGCGCGGGATATACGCACACTCGACGTTAAGTCCGCCGCGGTGGCAATAGGCAGTGAGGGCAAAGGCTTAAGCCGCGAACTTCTCTCCTTGTGCGAGGGCGAGCTTATAATACCGATGAACCCGGACAGCGAATCGCTCAACGCGGCAGTCGCGGCGGCGGTTGTGATGTGGGAGATGAAACGTCGCTGACAAAGGCATTCTGACTTTGCCAACGAGAAGGCTTGCACTTCATTCGCTGCCTCAATGCGCGCCTGCGGCGCACATTTCGACACTCATTCCGTGAGAAGAGTTTTCCGCGCCGCACAGGTCACCGCAGAAAACGATTTGAATTATTTTTTTGCTGCTGCGAAAGAAACACTGCGCGGCTTTGTATACGAGCTAAACGGGTGCACTATACTTAATAAAACCGATAAAAACGACAGGGGAGGGGTCTTGGGTATGGCCGAAACAGAATATTGGGTCTGGCTTGCAAGCTCAGGGCTCACACCATACGCCAAGGCTGCCGTACTGCGCAGATATGAGGATGCCAAGGCGGCATATTACGCCCCGCGCGGCGAAATCGCAAAGCTTGACGGCGTAAACCGCGCCGAGGCCGCGGCGCTGGAAAAGCGCGATTTGACCGAGGCCGAACGCATAATTGCCGACTGCGCGGCACAGGGACTGGACATAATAAGCTATCGTGACGCGCGCTATCCGGTGCGCCTTAAAAGCATAGCCGCCCCGCCGCCGGTGCTTTACGTGAAGGGCGGCATGCCCAAGGTTGACAAGAACGCCTGCATAGCAGTTATCGGCACGAGAAACGCCACGCCTTACGGGATTAAAATGGCGCGAAGCCTCGCGGAGGAGATTGTGCTATGCGGCGGGATCGTGGTGTCGGGGCTGACGCGCGGAATCGACGCGGCCGCGGCAGAGGCGGCGCTCAACGCGGGCGGCGTGTGCATAGGCGTGCTCGGCACGCCGCACAGCGACGAGAAGAGTGTGCTTGCCGCGAGAGTGGCAGAGAGCGGCGCGCTCATAAGCGAGTACGCACCGGGAACACCGGCTTTTCGCGGCGCGTTCCGGGAGAGAAACCGCATAGCCTCCGGGCTGTCCGTGGGCGTTGTGGCGGTTGAAGCGCCGGAGACGAGCGGGACGCTTCTCTTTGCCGACGAGGCCGCCGAGCAGGGACGCGAGATATTTGCCGTGCCCGGCAACGCAGACCGCGCGAGCAGTGCGGGCACGTTAGCGCTTATCAAGGACGGGGCAAAGCTCGTGACCTCCGGCTGGGATGTTATGAGCGAATTTGAATTTCTATTCCCAGGCATACACCGGGCGGAAATCAGGCCGCAGACGCGGCGGGAGGACGAGCCTGAACGCGCCGAAGCGCCTGAAATTGAGGTAAGGCCGCCGGAAAAAACAAAAAAAGTCATTGACAAGGAAAACGGCAGGCGCTATATTGACTTGAAAGACCAGCTCAAAAATCTCAGCGAGGTGCAGCTTAAGATTATTTCCACGATTGATGGCAGAAGCTGCCATGTTGACGATATCGTTGAGCAGACCGGTTTGAGCGCGGCTGTCGTGCTCGCCCAATTGACGATACTTGAGATAAAAGGCTTCGTCAGGCGTGATACGGGGCGGCGCGTTACATTGAATACAGCAAAAAAGTGAGGAACTGTAATGGCAAAAGCAAAGGAACTCGTCATAGTGGAGTCCCCGGCAAAGGCTAAGACTATAGAAAAATATCTGGGCAGCGGCTACAAGGTGAAAGCGTCTATGGGTCACCTGCGCGACCTGCCCAAGAGCAAGATGGGCGTGGATATAGAAAACGGCTTTGAGCCGCAGTACATCCCGGTAAAGGATAAGCGCGAGCTTATCGCGGAACTGAAAAAGGACGCCAAGACCGCACCCACCGTCTACCTTGCGACTGACCCTGACCGCGAGGGCGAGGCGATATCGTGGCATCTCAAGGAGCTGCTGGATTTGGACGATGAGAAGGCGCGGCGCGTGACCTTCAATGAGATAACAAAAAAGGTCGTCACAGAGAGTATACAGCATCCGCGCCAGATAGACCAGGACCTTGTGGACGCACAGCAGGCGCGGCGCATACTCGACCGCATAGTGGGCTATAAGCTCTCGCCGCTCCTCTGGCGCAAGATTAAAACCGGGCTGTCCGCCGGGCGCGTGCAGTCGGTCGCCACGCGCATGGTAGTAGACCGTGAGGAGGAAATCAAAAACTTCGTCAGCGAGGAGTACTGGCTGCTCGACGCGCATTTAAACTGCGGCGAGGGCAGTGCCGCTTTCACCGCGCGCTATTACGGCAAGGACGGGAAGAAGGGCGAACTCCACTCCGAGCAGGAGGTAAACGCAGTAATAGAGGCGACAAAGAGCGCGCCGTTTATAATAGACTCCGTCAAGCGCGGCGAGAAGCAGAAAACTCCCGCGCCGCCCTTTATAACCTCTACCTTGCAGCAGGAGGCCTCGCGCCGCCTCGGCATGACGCCGCGCCGCACCATGTCCATAGCCCAGCAGCTTTATGAGGGCGTGGAGATATCCGGGCAGGGCAGCGTCGGCCTTATAACCTACATGCGTACTGACTCCCTGCGCCTTTCCGACGAGGCGGTGAGCGCCGCGAGAAGCTATATCAGCGCCCGCTATGGCGCAAACTACTGCCCGGCTCAGCCGCGCCGCTTCAAAACCAAGAGCGGCGCGCAGGATGCGCACGAGGCGATACGCCCCACCGACGTCAATCTCACGCCGGAGCTTCTGCGCAAGGATCTGACGCAGGAGCAGTACCGGCTCTACCGGCTTATCTGGGGGCGCTTCACCGCCTGCCAGATGGCAAATGCGGTGTATGACAGCGTCGCTGTGGAGACGATAAGCGCGGGGCACGCTTTCCGCGCAAACTACTCCGAGCTTAAGTTCCCCGGCTACGTCGCGGTATACGAGGAGCAGAAGGACGAGGAGAGCAGCGAGATTGAAAATCCACTGCCGAGCCTCAGCGAGGGGCAGCAGGTATTCCTTGAGAAGATGAGCCCGGACCAGCAGTTTACCCAGCCGCCCGCGCGCTACACCGAGGCTACGCTCATCCGCGCGCTGGAGGAGAAGGGGATAGGCCGCCCGTCAACATACGCGCCGACCATATCCACCATCACCTCCCACGACTATGTGATAAAAGAGGGCAAGTACCTGCGCCCGACGCCGCTGGGCGAGGTAGTGACAGGGCTGATGAAAGAGCACTTTGCGGACATTGTGGACGTGAAGTTTACAAACCATATGGAGGCCGAACTCGACGAGATTGAGAGCGGCAAGGCCAACTGGCGCGACGTGCTGGACGGCTTCTACAAGGGCTTCGACGCGGAGTTTGAGCAGGCCGAGCAGGCGCTTGACGGCGTGAAGCTCAAGGTGCCGGACGTGCTGAGCGATGAGTACTGCGACGTGTGCGGGCGGCAGATGGTGGTGAAAAAAGGCAAATTCGGCCATTTTCTGGCCTGTCCCGGCTTCCCGGACTGCACATTTACAAAGCCCATCGTGGTGGAGATGCCCGGCAAGTGCCCCAAGTGCGGCGGGCGCATACTCAAGCGCACGTCAAAGAAGGGCTATGTGTTCTATGCCTGCGAGCGCGGCACGGACTGCGGCTTCATCACCTGGGATGTGCCCACGAAGGACTACTGCCCCGCCTGCGGCAAGACCATGTTCAAGCGCAGCGGCAGAGGCGCAAACAAGCCCTTCTGCGTAAACGAGCAGTGCGTGAACTTCCTGCCGGAGGATCAGCGCGGCTACAAGAGGAAAAAGCCCGCCGAGGGTGAGAACGCGCAGACGGGTGCGGCCAATGGCGAGGCCGCCGAGGCCGAGGACAAGCCCGCCGCGAAAAAGAGCGCGGCGGCGAAGAAAACTGGCACGGCCAAGAAAACCACCACGGCGAAGAAAACCACCACGGCGAAGAAAACCACCACGGCTAAGAAAACTGCCACGGCGAAGAAAACCACCACGGCGAAAAAAACCACCACGAAAAAGACAAGTACCGCAAAGAAAAAAGCGGAAGAATAAAGGAAAATAAGATGGAAAAAGTGACCGTCCTCGGCGCGGGGCTTGCGGGCAGCGAATGTGCGTGGCAGCTTGCCAAGCGCGGAATACCCGTGCGCCTCGTTGAGATGAAGCCGAAGAAAATGACCCCCGCGCACTCCTCGCCGTACTTTGCCGAGCTTGTGTGCTCCAACTCTTTCAGAAGCGACGAGCTTGCAAACGCGGTTGGGCTGCTGAAAGCGGAGATGCGCAGGCTGGGTTCGCTCATAATGGAGAGCGCCGACGCAAACCGCGTGGCGGCGGGCGGCGCGCTTGCCGTGGACAGGCTTGGCTTTTCAAAGTATGTAACCGAGAAGCTTGAAAGCCTTGACAATGTGGAGATAGTGTATGAGGAGGCGGCGGAAATACCCGCTGGCGAGACCGTGATTGCGACAGGCCCGCTGAGCAGCGACGCGATTGCGGAGAAGATAGCGGAGCTGTGCCCGCAGAGCGACTTGCACTTTTATGACGCGGTCGCGCCGATTGTCACGCTTGAGAGCGTGGACATGTCCAGCGCCTTTTACGCCTCGCGCTATGACAAGGGTACGGCGGACTATATAAACTGCCCCATGGACAGGGACGAGTACCTTGCCTTTGTGACTGAGCTTGTCAGCGCGAAGGAGGCGGAGGTACACGGCTTTGACGACGGCGGCGTATTTGAGGGCTGCATGCCGGTTGAGGTTATGGCGCGGCGCGGTGTGGACACCCTGCGCTATGGCCCGCTCAAGCCCGTGGGCCTTGTTGACCCGCGCACGGGCAGGGAGAACTATGCCGTGGTGCAGCTTCGGCGCGACAACGCCGAGGGCACGATTTACAACATGGTCGGCTTTCAGACGCACCTCACCTGGGGTGAGCAGAAGCGCGTTTTCTCCATGATACCGGCCCTGCGCGAGGCGGAGTTTATCCGCTATGGCGTAATGCACCGCAACACCTACCTCAACAGCCCCAAGCTTCTTGACCGCTACTACAGACTGCGCACGAACGAGCATCTCAGCTTTGCCGGACAGATGACCGGCGTTGAGGGCTATGTGGAGTCAGCCGCGTCCGGGATGCTCGTCGGCATTGAGACGGCGGCGCGCGTACTGGGCATGGAGCCGGTCAATTTCCCGCAGGAGACGGCGACCGGCGCTCTGGCGCTGTACATATCCGGCGGCAGTGTGGGCGATTTTCAGCCGATGAACGTGAACTTCGGCATAATCTCCCCGCTGGGCTACAGGGTCAAGGGCAAGCGCAACAAAAACGCGGAAATTTCCAGACGCGCGCTCGGCATAATTGACGAGCTTATGGGCAAGGAGGTATTCAGACTGTGAGAATAATTATAGACGCAATGGGCGGCGACAACGCGCCGGAGGAGATAGTAAAGGGCGCTGTGCGCGCAAGAAGAGAGCTTGGCGTTGATGTGACGCTCGTCGGCATTGAGGAGCGGGTCAAAGCCTGCCTTGACGCGGAAAACTGCGACGATATCGCGGTTGTGAACGCGAGCGAGATAATCACCATGGATGATGACCCAAGCACGGCGGTTCGCCGCAAGAAGGATTCGTCCATGGCTGTGGCACTGAATCTCCTTAAAGACGGCACGGGCGACGCGGTAGTCTCTGCCGGCAGTACCGGCGCGCTTTTGACCGGGGCGACGCTTCTTGTCAAGCGCATACACGGCATACGCCGCGCGGCGCTGGCACCCGTCCTGCCCGCGGGTGAGCATGGGGTTATGCTCATCGACTGCGGGGCAAACGTAGAGTGTACGGCGGAATACCTGCTGCAATTTGCCTTTATGGGCAGCTTTTACGCGAAGAAGATTATGGGCTGCACTGAGCCGAAGGTCGGCCTTCTCAGCAACGGCACCGAGGACGGCAAGGGCGGCGAGCTTCAGCATCAGGCTTTTGCGCTTTTGAAAGAGGCCGATGCCGAGGGCAGAATAAACTTCCTCGGCAACGTGGAGGGGACGGATGTTTTCACCGGCAGGGTCGACGTTGTCGTGACGGACGGCTTCACCGGGAACGTGATGCTCAAAACCACCGAGGGTGTTATAAAATACATGATGACAGCGCTCAAGGGCGTATTTTATAAGAGCACGATTAATAAGCTGGCCGCGGCTGTGCTGAAATCCGACCTTGCGAAGATGAAAAAGTCGATGGACGTCAACGAGGTCGGCGGCACGGCGCTTGTGGGCATATCCAAGCCTGTTATCAAGGCGCACGGCTCGTCCGACGCGCGCTGCATCTTCGCCGCTGTGCGTCAGGCTGTGAGCTTTGCCGAGTCCGGCCTGATTGAGGATATAAACAACAATATTGAGTACATGAAGCTCAAGAATGAGCAGGTATAATGGAAAAGCTTGAAACGAAATTAGGCTATGAGTTCAAAAACAAAAAACTGCTGGAGACCGCGCTGACGCACAGCTCATACGCCAATGAGCGCGACACGCTGAGCTATGAGCGCCTTGAATTCTTGGGCGACTCGATTTTGGGGCTTGTTACGGCGGAATTTCTCTACCGGCACGAGCCGCAGCTGCCCGAAGGCCGCATGACGAGACTGCGCGCGGAGCTCGTGTGCGAGACGAGCCTGCACAAGGTGGCGCTGGAGCTGGGGCTGGGTCAGTATATGCGCCTTGGCCGCGGCGAGGAGCACACCGGCGGGCGCGAGCGCCCGTCCATTCTCGCGGACATGGTGGAGTCGATTATCGCCGCGATGTACATGGACTCCGGCACGCTCGACAATTCCCGCCGCTTTATTGAGCAGCGCATACTCAGCGGCGCTGAGCTCGGCGAACAGCACCGCTCCGCCGACTATAAGACGCAGTTACAGGAGCTTGTGCAGAAAAAGGCTGACCAGCGCATCCGCTATGAGCTCTCCGGCGAGAGCGGGCCTGACCACAACAAGGTGTTTTCCTTCAAGGTGTATATAAACGACGAGCCCACGGGCGAGGGCAGCGGCAGAACGAAGAAAGAGGCCGAGCAGATGGCCGCCTGCCGCGCGTTGGAGGCGCTGAGAAAATGAGCGCGCGAGAGAGCATTATCCCGGTTTTCGTGCCGCATCTCGGCTGCCCGAACGACTGTGTGTTCTGCAACCAGCGCAGAATATCAGGCAGCACCGTGCCCGCCGCGCCAGAGGACGTTGAAAAAGCAATCAGCAATGCCGCCGCCTTGCCCCGCACAGGGGTGAAGCGGCAATTGGCATTTTACGGGGGCAGCTTCACGGCCATCCCGGCGGCGGAGCAGACGGCGCTTTTGGCCGCGGCCAAGGCGCATCTGGACACGGGTGAGATTGACGCCATCCGTCTCTCCACCCGCCCAGACGCCATAGATGAGGCGGTTTTAAAGCGGCTGAAATATTACTGTGTGGAGACTATAGAGCTCGGCGCGCAGTCGATGTGCGACGAGGTTTTGACGCTTGCCGGGCGCGGGCACACAGCGGCGGATGTGGAGACGGCCTCAAAAATGATAAAGGCGGCGGGCTTCCGGCTCATTTTGCAGATGATGACGGGGCTGCCCGGCGACACGAAAGAGCGCAGTGTAGAGACGGCGAAAAAGATAATCGCCCTCGCGCCGGACGGTGTGCGCGTCTACCCCACGGTTATCGTGCGCGACACGGCGCTTTTTGACCTGTGGCAGGCGGGGCGCTACAAAGAGCATAGTGTGGAGCAGGCCGTTGACTGGTGCGCCGCGCTGGTGCCGCTTTTTGACGCGGCGGGCATACCGATTATCCGCCTTGGCCTGAACCCCACGGAGGAACTGTCAGGCGGCGCGGCGGCGGGCGGGGCATACCACCCGGCGCTCGGCGAGCTTGTCAAAAGCCGCATCATGCTCTGCCGCGCGCGTGAGCTGCTCGCGGGCGTGCGGCCCGGCGCGGCGGTGGTTTTGGGTACGGCGGCGGGCAGGATAAGCCAGCTTGTCGGCCAGCACCGCTGCAATGTTGCGGCGCTGACAGCGGAATTTGGGCTGAGCGCGCTTAAAGTGCGCCCATGCGAGGTAAAAAACGGCGATATCCGAGTTCTTTCCGTTGAAAACGGGTGAAGAGTATAGTATAATATATCGTCAGTTTTGCAAATTTACCGCAAGTTTTGCAGTATAAGATTGAGGTTATTCATTTGTATTTAAAGGCACTGGAAATTCAAGGGTTCAAGTCCTTCGCGGACAAGACCCGGCTCACTTTTGAAAAGGATATAACCGCCATTGTGGGCCCCAACGGCTCAGGCAAGTCGAACATATCCGACGCTATCCTCTGGGTCATGGGCGAGCAGCGCAGTAAGGCACTGCGCGGCAGCAAGATGGAGGATGTTATTTTTGGCGGCACACAAAAGCGCGGCGCGCTCGGTTTTGCGCAGGTGAGCCTTATAATAGATAACTCCGCGCACATATTTGACTCCGACAGCAGTGAGATTATGCTCACCCGCCGCTATTACCGCAGTGGAGAGAGCGAGTACTACATTAACAAAAAATCCGTCCGCCTTAAGGACATAAACAGCCTTCTCATGGACACCGGCCTTGGGCGCGACGGCTATTCGATAATCGGTCAGGGCAAGATAGCCGACATTGTTTCCAACAAGAGCACCGACAGGCGCGAGGTCTTTGAAGAGGCCGCGGGCATCTCGCGCTTTCGCTACCGCAAGGAGGAGGCCGAGAGCAAGCTCGGCAAGACTGAGGAAAACCTCCTGCGCATAAACGACAAGATTGAAGAGCTTGAAATTCAGATCGGGCCGCTCAAAAAGCAGTCGGAGACGGCAAAGCGCTATCTCAAGCTGCGCGACGAACTGAGAATAAAAGAGATTTCTGTGTGGATGGCGGCGCTTGACAAGCTGCGCGAGCAGTCAGCCGCGGTAAAGCTTGAGTATGAGCAGGTCAGTGCCGAGCTTGAGCGCGCGCGGTCTGAGCTGAGCGCCCTCTATGCCTCATCAGACAGCATATCGGAGCGCATGCACCAAAAGGACGTTGAGAGCGAGGAAGCGCGCGGGAGACTTGCCAAAAACGAGGCTGCGGCCAGCGAGTGCGAGGCGCAGGCGGCCGTAATCAAGGCCAATGTTGAGAGCAGCATTGAGAGCAAGACGCGCATGCTGCGCGAGCTTGAAGAGCAGGAGAGCCGCGTGGACGAGATTAAAGCCCGCGCGGACGAAGCCGCGGCACGCATTGCGGAGATAAAAAAGCAGCTCGGCGAGCTATCAGCGGAGCAGAGTTCAAACGCCAATGTGCTCGAAGGCTGCCGCATGAAGCTCAAAAGCCGCGAGGACGCGCTTTCCGCCGTTAACGAGCGCGCCACAAAGCTGCAAGTCGACGCGCGCAGTATGGACGCGCGCATCAACATGCTAAGCGAGATGGAAAAGGACTTTGAGGGCTACTCCAAGGCCGTCAAAACCGTTATGCGCGAGAGTGCGCGCGGCAATATACACGGCGTACACGGGCCGGTTGCAAACCTTGTGCGCGCTGACGGCGATTGTACACTTGCCATCGAAACGGCGCTTGGCGCGGCGGCGCAGAATATAGTGGTCGACACGCAGAACGACGGGCGCGGGGCTATTGAAATGCTAAAGCGCATGGACGCGGGCCGCGCGACATTCCTCCCGCTCGACGCGATACGCGGCAAGGTGATGACAAACGCGCCTGAGCGTGACCCCGGCTTTGTCGGCATTGCCTATGAGCTTGCCAGATTTGACGTCAGATATGAAAACATATTCGCAAGCCTGCTTGGCCGCACTGTTGTGGCCGAGACGCTGACTGACGCCGTGCGCATGTCGAAAAACAGCGGCAACACACTGAGAATAGTGACGCTTGACGGCCAGCTCATAAACGCGGGCGGCTCGATGACGGGCGGCAGCGCGGCGCGCGGCAGCGGCATATTGTCCCGCGCGAATGAGCTTGAAAAGCTGAGAAAACAGCGCGAGCGCCTGAGAGAGAACGAGAAAACCATTGATGCCGAGCTTGAGCGCGCAAAATCCGGCCTTGCCGCCGTGCGCTATCAGCTTGACATGGCGCTGGAGGATCAGGCGGAGCTTAAAAGCCGCGAGTCATCATACGAGGCCGAGGCGCGCGCGACTGAAAATTCCCGCGCGCAGCTGGAAGCGCTCCTGTCCAGCCTCTCCGGCGACAGCGAGCAGCGCCGCACGCTGATAGCAACGCATGAGCGCCGCATAGCGGACTTCCGCGCGCGCCAGGCGGAGACGGAGGCGAAGCTTGCCGCCATAAACGAGAGAAGCAGTGAGATAAAGCACGAGATTGCGGACATAGCCGCGAAGAAGCTGGAGCTTGAGGGCAGGCGCACGAAAAACGACAAGGACGCCCAGCAGCGAAATTCTGACATACTTGAGCTTGAGCGCCAGAGCGCGCGCATTGAGCAGAAAAAGCTTGCTGCCGACATGGAGGAAAAGCAGCTTCTGGACAAGCTCTGGGATAATTACGAGCTCAGCCACAGCGCCGCTTCTGAGCTTCGCCGCCCGGTGGATAATCTGCCCAGGGCGAACAAGGAGATAGGCGAGCTTCGCCGCGAGATTAGCTCTCTTGGCAGCCCCAACCTCGGCGCGATTGAGGAGTATGAGCGCGTGAACACTCGCTATGAGTTCCTCACCGGCCAGCGCGACGACGTGGAAAAGGCCAAAAACGAGCTTGTGGACATAATAAACGACATCACGGGCGAGATGGAAACCGTGTTCGTCGAGCGCTTCAACGAGATAGACAGCTGCTTTCGCCAGACCTTTACCGAGCTTTTCGGCGGCGGCAAGGCGGCGCTCCTCCTTGAGGACGAGAACGACGTGCTCAACTGCGGCATAAGCATAAAGGTACAGCCGCCGGGCAAGGCACTTTCAAACATCAGCCTGCTGTCGGGCGGAGAGATGGCTTTTGTGGCCATAGCCCTGTATTTTGCAATCCTCAAGGTTCGCCCGACGCCGTTTTGTGTCATGGACGAGATTGAGGCCGCGCTTGACGAGGCCAATGTCAGCCGCTACGCGCAGTACATGCGCCGCATGGCCGACAAGACGCAGTTTCTTGTCATCACCCACCGCCGCGGCACCATGGAGGAGGCCGACATGCTTTACGGCGTGACAATGCAGGAAAAGGGCGTGTCCACGGTCATTGAGCTTGACCTTGAGAGCGCACAAAAGACTATAGAGCAGTGAGGAGAGAAATCTGTGGGCTTATTTGACAAAATATTTTCCGGCCTTACAAAGACCAGAAACAATATGGCGGAGCTTGAAGAGCTCTTTCAGGGCTACCAGCCCGACGACGAGGATTTTTACGAGGGCATAGAGGATATGCTCATCATGTCCGACGCGGGCGCGGCGATGGCGGAAGAGGTCGTCACGGCGATGCGCAAAATGACTTGGGAGCGGCGCTTCCGCAAGGGCGGTGAGGCGCGCGACGGGCTGATTGAGATTCTCACCAATACCCTCAGCGTGGAGGATGTGTCACTCAAGCTTGCGACAAAGCCCGCGGTCATTCTGATGGTGGGCGTGAACGGTGTGGGCAAGACCACGACCATCGGCAAGCTCGCACGCCAGTTTGTCTCTGCGGGCAAAAAGGTGCTGCTCTGCGCGGGCGACACTTTCCGCGCGGCGGCGGCTGAACAGCTGAACATCTGGGCGGAGCGATCGGGCGCGGACATAGTCAAGCACGAGGAGGGGAGCGACCCCGCCGCGGTCGTATTTGACGCGCTGAACGCCGCGAAGGCGCGCGGCAGCGACATTGTTATTATCGACACCGCCGGCCGCCTGCACAACAAGGCAAACCTGATGAACGAGCTGGGCAAAATCCGCCGCATCATTGACCGGGAGCTGCCCGGCGCGGATGTGGAGACGCTCTTGGTGCTCGACGCGACGACGGGGCAGAACGGGCTGATTCAGGCCAAGGAATTTAAAAATACCGCCGGGCTCACCGGCATAGTGCTGACGAAGCTTGACGGCACGGCCAAGGGCGGCATAGTGTTCCCCATTGCCAAGGAGCTGGGCGTACCGGTGAAGTTTGTGGGTGTGGGCGAGGGCATTGACGACCTGATACCTTTTGACGCGAAAAATTATGTAGAGGCGCTGTTTAAATGAAGATAATTCTGGCAAGCAATAATAAAAGCAAGCTGCGCGAGTTCAAAGAGCTCGTGGCGGGGATGGATATTGAGCTTATCAGCCAGCGCGAGGCGGGCTGTGATTTTGAGGTTGACGAGACGGGCGAGACCTTTGAGGAAAACGCCTTTTTGAAGGCAGACGCCGTGACAAAGGCCACGGGCTGCATTGCCATTGCCGACGATTCCGGCCTTGTGGTGGACGCGCTCGGCGGCGAGCCGGGCGTATACTCGGCGCGCTATGGCCTTGGCCACGAGGCGAGCGACGAGGACAGAAACCGCTACCTTTTAAATAAGCTCGGCGACGATACGACCGAGCGCAGTGCAAGATTCGTGTGCTGCATCTGCTGCACCATGCCGGACGGCACAGTACTGCAAACGCGCGGCGAGTGCGAGGGCGAGATACTCCACGCCCCGCGCGGGGAAAACGGCTTCGGCTATGACCCGCTTTTCCTCCCCCTCGGCTATGACAAGAGCACGGCGGAGATGAGCCCGGACGAGAAAAACGCAATCTCCCACAGAGGCCGCGCCCTCAGAGAGTTTATGAAGATTTTTAAGGAGAAAATAGATGGCGATAACAAGTAAGCAGCGCGCCCAGCTCAGAGGGCTGGCTATGAATCTTGATACGATAGTGCAGGTGGGCAAGGGCGGCGTGACCGAGGCGGTCATTGACTCCGTATCTTCCGCACTCAAAGCCCGCGAGCTTATAAAGGGCAAGGTGCTGGAAAACTCCATGCTCACCGCGCGCGAGGCCTGCGACGCGCTGGCGGAGGCCTGCAAGGCCGAGCCCGTACAGGTCATCGGCACCAAGTTTGTGCTCTACAAGCGCAACGAGAAAGAGCCGAAAATAGTGTTGGTAAAGGACAGAAAGAAATGAAAATCGCTATATACGGCGGAAGCTTTAACCCGCCGCATCTCGGCCATTTGGAGGCGGCGGCGGCCGTGTGCGAGGAGATTGAGCCGGACAAGCTGCTCATTATTCCCGACAACATCCCCCCGCACAAAGACATGGAGCCGGGCAGCCCGACGCCGGAGCAGCGCTTGGAGCTGTGCAGGCTCAACTTCGCCGGGCTTGAAAACGTTGAGATAAGCGATATGGAAATCCTCCGGCAGGGCAAGAGCTACACCGCCCAGACCATAGAGCAGCTCCGCCGCGAGTACCCGACCGATGAGCTGGTGCTCGTTGTCGGCTCGGACATGTTTTTGAGCTTTGAGGACTGGTACGAGTTTGAGTACATCCTTGAAAACTGCGCGCTTGCCGTCGTCTCCCGCGAGGAGGACGATATGGAGCGGCTTCGAGCGCATAAGGCGCATATGGAGCAGGCGCATCAGGCGCGCGTCAACATCCTCTCCCGCGCGCCGCTGCCTATGAGCTCAAGTGAGATTCGCGTGTGGCTGCGCCGCCGCATGGGCGCCGATACGCTCAAGGCTGAGGTGTACTCCGCCATCATCAAAAACAACTATTATGAGGCGCGCCCGGAGATAATGTGGCTGCGCGAGGAGGCGGAGAAGTACCTTGCGCCAAAGCGCATCGCCCATGTCGCGGGCTGTGAGAGCGAGGCGGTGCTGCTCGCCATGCAGTACGGCGAGGACCCGGAGACCGCGGCCGAGGCTGGAATACTCCACGATATTACAAAGAAATTAAGCCGCAAAGAACAGTTGAATTTGTGCGAAAAGTATGGTATCATCCTCGACAAAGACCAGCAGAGAGATGAAAGCCTCCTGCACGCCATAACGGGCGCGGCATTGGCGCGGGACCTGTACGGCGTGTCGGACGAGGTGTATGAGGCTATCCGCTGGCATACCACCGGCAAGCCCGACATGACGCTTTTGGAGAAGATAATCTACATGGCGGACTATGTAGAGCCCACGCGGGACTTCCCCGGCGTTGAAAAGCTGCGGGCACTCGCACACAAAGACCTCGACAGGGCGATGACTCTCGGTCTGGAGATGAGCCTTGAAGATTTGAAAAGCCGCGGTGTCGAAATTGACAGAGACACCATGGAGGCCTATAGCTGGTACAGCCAGCAGCAATAAAAAGGAGGCAAAAAATATGCTTACTCCCGCTGAAATAGCAGGAATTGCCGCAAGAGCCCTGGACGCGAAAAAGGCGCGGGACGTTAAAATCCTCAAAACCGCAGAGCAGACCGTGCTTGCAGACTACTTTGTCATCTGCAACGGCACTTCCTCCACACACATCAAAGCCCTTGTGGACGAGGTGGATAAGGAGCTGTCCGAAGCCGGAGAGCCGCCCATCCGCCGTGAGGGTATGCGCTCGGACATCTGGGTGCTGATGGACTTTGGCAGCGTGATAGTCCACGTGTTCACCGATGATGCGAGAAAGTTCTATAACCTTGAGCGCTTGTGGAGCGACTCGGAAGAGGTAACGCTCTCATCCCTTCCCTGCCCCCGGACAGAGAAGTAATACTCTGTTCCCTTATGGGGGCTGAACCGATATATTTTTTCAATATATTGAATATGGAAAGGGAAAAACAAGAATATGAAGTACGATTTTGACAGAATAGAGAAGAAGTGGCAGGCAAAGTGGGACGAGTGCAAGCCCTATGCCGCCGTCACCGGCGACAAGCGCCCCAAGTTCTACGGGCTCATTGAGTTCCCGTACCCCTCCGCCGCCGGGCTGCACGTGGGTCACCCGCGCCCGTTCACCGCAATGGACGTTATCACCCGCAAAAAGCGCATGCAGGGCTACAACGTGCTCTTCCCCATCGGCTTTGACGCTTTCGGCCTGCCGACGGAGAACTTCGCTATTAAAAACCACATCCACCCCTCGATAATCACCAAGCAGAACATTGAAAACTTCACCCGCCAGCTCAAAATGCTCGGCTACGGCTTCGATTGGGACAGAGTTGTTGACACCACCGACCCCAATTACTATAAGTGGACGCAGTGGATTTTCCTCCAGATGTACAAAAACGGCCTTGCCTACAAGACCACCATGCCCGTAAACTGGTGTACAAGCTGCAAGTGCGTGCTGGCAAATGAAGAGGTTGTTGAGGGTGTGTGCGAGCGCTGCGGCGCGCCGGTCGTGCGCAAGGAGAAGAGCCAGTGGATGCTGCGCATCACAAAGTACGCCGACCGCCTCATTGACGATTTGGACGACCTTGACTTCATCGAGCGCGTTAAAATCCAGCAGAAGAACTGGATTGGCCGCTCCACCGGTGCAGAGCTTACCTTCAAAACCAACCTTGGCGACGAGGTCATTGTGTTCACTACCCGCCCCGACACCATTTTCGGTCTGAGTTATGTGGTCGTCTCCCCTGAGCACCCCATCCTCAACACCTGGAAAGAGCATATAGCGAACTGGGCAGAGGTCGAGGCGTATCAGGAGGCCGCTTCCCGCAAGTCCGACTTTGAGCGCGGGGAGCTTAATAAGGACAAGAGCGGCGTGCGGCTTGACGGCGTTGAGGTAACCAACCCCGCAAACGGCGCGATTGTGCCCGTGTTTGTGTCCGACTACGTTCTCATGGGTTACGGCACCGGCATCGTTATGGGCGTTCCGGGTCACGACCAGCGCGACTGGGACTTCGCCACGAAGTTCGGCCTGCCCATCATTGAGGTCGTTGCGGGCGGCGACGTGACCAAAGAGGCCTTTGTGGCCAAGAGCGACAAAGTGAAGATGGTTAACTCCGGCTTCCTCAACGGCATGACCGTCAGAGATGCCATTCCCGCCATGCGCGATTACGCAGTAGAGCACGGCTGGGGCAAGGAAAAGGTCAACTATAAGCTGCGCGACTGGGTTTTCTCCCGCCAGCGCTACTGGGGCGAGCCGATTCCCCTTGTCAACTGCCCGAAGTGCGGCTGGGTGCCCCTGCCTGAGTGTGAGCTTCCGCTCGTGCTGCCCAATGTTGAAAGCTACGAGCCGACTGATGACGGCGAGAGCCCGCTTGCCAAGATGACCGACTGGGTCAACACCACCTGCCCATGCTGCGGCGGCCCTGCCAAGCGCGAGACTGACACCATGCCCAACTGGGCAGGCTCCAGCTGGTACTGGCTGCGCTATATGGACCCGAATAACGACAAGGAGTTCTGTTCCAAGGAGGCCGAGGAGTACTGGGGCCCGGTCGACTGGTACAACGGCGGCATGGAGCACACCACGCTCCACCTGCTCTACTCCCGCTTCTGGCACAAGGCTCTGTACGATATGGGCCTTGTCCACACCAAGGAGCCGTATGCAAAGCGTACTTCCCACGGCATGATACTCGGCAAGAACCCGCACTATGTGGGCAATGTTGAGACCGAGGAGGAGAAGCAGGCGCTGCGCGAGAGGTACGGCTCTATGGCAGAGCGTTCCTCCGTCAAGATGAGCAAATCCCTCGGCAACGTTGTTAACCCTGACGACGTGGTCAAGGCATATGGCGCGGACACCATGCGCATTTACATCATGTTCATTGGTGACTTTGAAAAGACCGCTACCTGGTCTGACGACGCTGTTAAGGGCTCCAAGCGCTTCCTCGACAGAGTGTGGAACCTGATGGATCTCGCCAGGGACGATATGAAAGTGTCCGCGAAGAACGAGGCCTCCATCCACAAGACCATCAAAAAGGTCACGGACGATATTGACAGCCTCAAGCTCAACACCGCCATTGCCGCGCTGATGACGCTCGTTAACGACTTCTACTCAAACGGCCTGACCAAGGGCGACTTTGAGCAGCTCTTGCTGCTGCTCTCTCCCTTCGCGCCCCACATAGTTGAGGAGCTGTGGGAGCAGGAGGGCTTTGCCGCCAAGTACGGCAAGATGGCAATGCAGATGGCGTGGCCGGTGTATGACGAGAGCAAGACTGTGGATGCCGAGCACGAAATGGCCGTTCAGGTCAACGGCAAGCTTCGCAGTACCATAATCGTTGCCAATGATGCCGACGAGCAGACGATAATAGATACCGCTCTCGCTGACGAGAAGATTAAACGCCAGATGCAGGGCATGGAGCTTGTCAAGACCATTGTTGTCAAGAATAAGATAATCAATTTGATTCTCAAGCCCGCAAAGTGATTATTGACAAGCCGCAAGAAACCCGTTATAATAATAATGTTAAACAGCCGATTGTTGGCCCTTAATCGCCGCAAGGCGTGTTTGGAGGGAGGGAAATAAATGTCTGAAATTTACGTCAAGGAAAACGAGTCTTTGGACAACGCTCTTAAGAGATTTAAGAGAAGCTGCGCAAAGTCCGGCGTTCTGGCTGACCTGAGAAAGAAAGAGTATTATCAGAGCCCCAGCGTAAAGCGCCGCAAAAAGTCTGAGGCCGCGCGCAAGAACAAGAACAAGCGTTACTACTAATCATATAAGAAGCGCAAAAAGCTCCGGAGTAATCCGGAGCTTTTTTAGCGTTCAATATTGCGTTGCGGCGCGGCAGATATCGCGGCGCGGCGGCGCTCAGAAGTCATAGCGCAGATAGATTGAACCGTCGATGGGGTTGTCGTTATAGCAGGGTATCTCGTAAAAGCCCAACTTTTTGTAGGTGTGTATCGCGGCCTGCAAAAAGGGGAGAGTGTCCAGGAGCATATAGCTGTAGCCTATCTCGCGCGCATCACTCATAATCTTCTCAATGAGCCGCTCGCCGAGTTTTGCCCCGCGAAAGCCGGGGCGGACGTACAGCCTCTTCATCTCGCAGGCCTGCTCGTCAATCTTTCTCAGGGCGATGCAGCCCGCCGCTTTCCCATCACACAAAGCGATGTAGAGCCGCCCGGCGGGGAGACCGTATTTCTCCTCTAAGTGCTCAAGCTCGGCGTCGTAATTTTGCATGGACAGGTACTCGCGCATGCGGTTGTCGGACTCGATGAGCATGGCGGTGTACTCCGCAAAGAGGCTTTTTATCTCCTGCGCGTGGCTGTAGGCGGGGATAATTTCAATATTCATGGTGCTCCTTTCTTTCTGTCATGCATAAGCGGATGGGCGGCAGGCTTCAGCGCTCGTCTACTAAAAAAACGGCACTTTTTGCGGTGCCGTTTTCGTAAAATCCTGTTTTTGTGCCCGGCTCTCAGCCCTGCGCGTCAAGGCGCGCGAAGTATGCCTTGGCATACTCGGCTATCACGGGTACTATGTCCTTGATGTCGACATTCGTGGTGTTCACGCACAGATCATAGCCGTTGCGGTCGCCCCAGCGGTAGGCGGCGATGAGGTCGTGGTTGTCGGCACGGTTCTTGTCAATCTGGCGAATCTTGCGCTCAAGCTCGCGGTCGGTCAGATGCTCATCCGCGGGGGCGCGGCTGCGGCAGCGGGCAAGCTTGGCCTCAAGGTCGGCATAGACGAAGATGCGGAAGGGCTTGTACTGCTCCAAAATCGCGTCAGCGCCGCGGCCGACAAGCACACAATTGCTCTTCTCGGCG
Organism: uncultured Eubacteriales bacterium; assembly: GCA_958427375.1. Lineage (GTDB taxonomy): Bacteria > Bacillota > Clostridia > Oscillospirales > Oscillospiraceae > Limivicinus. Next base: position 2,844 of record CAUABY010000005.1, on the reverse strand, counting down.
AGACTGCGGATTATCTTGTTCTGAATGCCAAGAAGCTGAGGGGCGCTGGAATTGAGAAAGTAGTTGACGGAGAGCGTGTGCGAGAAAGTGAGAGGGTAGCTGTAGTGGAGGCTGTTGTCAAGCACGTGCTCCACATAGCCCGCGTCCATATTCGACTCCTGCGCGATGGCGGCGATTATCTCGCGGTCGTAGTAATCGCAGGAGAGCGCGTCCGCCAGGCGCTTGCCGACCTCACGCCCGCCGCTTCCGAACTCACGGCTGACTGTAACGATGTGATTCATATATTCATCTGTCCTTTCTGGTACTGTTTTTCAATTTGTAATTGAAAATGCGCATACATTAGAAGCGCTTCCATAATATAATACTGCGAAATGCAGCACAAAAAGACCAGCCGAAAAAGCGGCCGGTCTTTTTTATCGGCATCAGCCGTCGAGCGGAACCAGCTTGCCCTGTACGACGAAGCGCGCGTTGTCGTACTCATAGGTGCAGGTGGAGAGCGTAACCACGCGGTCATCAATAGTGACCTCGGTGTCGCTTTCAAAAACGGACTGCGACTTCATCTTGTCAAGCCAGGCGCCGTACTCCTCCGCGCTGGAGAAAGACAGGGTGTAGGTGTCGGAGTCATAGTTGCATATGTAGGCGGTGAACACTTCAATTTTGTAGTTCTGCTTGGGGGTGTTGAGGTAGAGCACCGGGTGCGCCTCATAGTATCCCTGCTCGGAGTAGCTGTGCAGGGAGTTGAACATGGAGCCGTCCTTCATGTTGTGTCCATAGATTATGCTGTTTGCGCCGGAGAACTCCGGGCCGCAGGAGCAGTCAAGGAACAGGGTGCCGCTGGCGTTGTAGCTTCCGTCAAGCAGGTGGTGGAGGTACTGGTTGTTGTCCTCGCCCTGCGCCACGGGGTAGTTAATCACGGTGTCCTTGCTGTAGAGCCAGCCGGCCACGTCGCTGTTGGTGCTGAGAAGCTTTTCAAAGTCAACAGTGATGGGGGAGACTTCCTTGTCCTCCTCTTCAGCGGGCTCAGCATCACTGACGGGGGAGTCGGTTGCGGCGGGGGTCTCGGTCGAGACAAATTCCTCGCTCATCTTGTCATAGGAGCGCTGGGCGACCTTGTACGCGTTGAGCGTGGAAAAGAGCTTATAGCCGCTGAAGCAGAACACGCCAACACAGATGACGCACAGCACGATAAGCAGAATTTTTACAGGTTTTTTCATAAAATCTCCATTCTGCCGCATACCGGCAGCACAAACAAGAATGAAAATCTCCATATGCGGCGGGGTGGAGATTTTTTGGTATGTGCCGCGGCTGCCGCTTTTGCGGCGAGCGGCACGCCGTTTTGATGAAGATAGTGTGATACCACACTATTATCTTCCCAAAGGGTTAGTTTGCACTTAAAACATTTTTGCATTAAGTATTATACAGCAAACCCGGCAAAAATGGAAGAGGAAATTATGTAAATCTGCCTATTTCCGCCGGCTTTATTCTGTCCTGTATATATGACGGTGAAATTTGTGAAACGTTCCCTAAAGGTTCCGACATTTTAAATGTATTTTCAGCTTCCCGCCGCGGTTGACATCGGGTAGGATTTGTATTAATATCAGGCGGAAAAAGAGAGGAGCGGTGAGGTATGGAGAGAAAAAAAGCAAAAACGCGCGGCGGCACGCTGCTTATCGTGCTGGCCGGAATATTTTGGGGCAGCATGGGCGTTTTTGTGCGCGCGCTGGGCGCGTACGGCTTTAGCTCCATTCAGATTGTCTGCCTGCGCCTGAGCGTGGCGGCAGCCGCGTTCGCGCTGCTGCACGTAATTATCGAGCGGCGCGCGTTATGGATAGCCGCGCGGGATATCCCGCTCTTCCTCGGCCTCGGCTGGGGCAGCATACTCTTTTTCACGGTCTGCTATTTCACGGCGATGCGCATGATGCCGCTGTCCGCCGCGGCAATTTTGCTCTACACCTCGCCGATTTGGGTAATGCTCATGTCCTGCCTCTTTTTCAAGGAGCGGCTGAGCGCGCGAAAGCTCATGGCGCTCGCACTGGCCTTCGGCGGCTGTGTGCTGGTGTCCGGGCTTGGCAGCGGCGCCGGTGTCAGCCCGCTGGGACTGCTTATCGGCCTCGGCTCTGGGCTTGGTTACGGGCTTTACAGCATCCTCGGCAGCGTGGCACTGAAAAAATATTCGCCGCTCACGGTTACGACCTATACCTTCGTGTTCGCGGCGGCGGGCGGGTGGTGCATCTGCGCACCGGGCGAAATGACAGGGCTCATCGCGGCGGCGGAGAGCAAGGGCGCGCTTGCGGTTTTGACGCTGCTTGCCGGGCTTATTACGGCGGTGATACCCTTTTCGGCCTACACCGAGGGGCTGAAAACTGTGGAGCCGAGCAGAGCCGCCATCCTCGCCACGGTTGAGCCGATGGTCGCCACGCTCTTCGGCGCGGCGGTGTTCAAGGAGCCGGTGACGGCGGCCTCCGCCCTCGGCATCGCGCTCATCCTTGGCTCAATCGTGCTGCTGAATGTGTACACTGGGGCGAAAGCCGCGCGGGGCTGATGTTCAGCGCGCGGAGGTTAAGCGCGCGGGCGGGTGCGGGCGGTGTTGAAGCGTGTGTTCAGCCGTTCACGGCTCGTAATCGAAGATGGCCTTGGCGGCGAGAAATTCGCCGAACTCGGCTTTCCAGCGCTTGTGCAGGGTGGAAGCGTCCCAGGCGGGGAGCGCGGACGCGGGCATGTCTATGGCTATCATCAAGTCATAGCGGTTAGGGCGGTCGACGCAGTTTGCGATGAACTCATAGCCGCGCACACCGTCCGGCTTAGGCTCGGCGGAGAAGAGCGCTTTCACGTTCTCAATGAGCG
>CAUABY010000004.1 GCA_958427375.1 uncultured Eubacteriales bacterium | reverse complement strand
GTCTGCGCCGCGCAATTATGGATAACGACGCGGCCATCTCCGCCGCTCTGCTGACGGATTTAAATAAGCAGCCCTGCGAAACCTATATGTGCGAGACCGGGCTCGTGCTTGAGGAAATAGGCTATCACCTACACCATCTCAAGAGCTGGTGCAGGCCGAGGCGCGCCGCCGCGTCCGCGGCCCAGCTCCCCGGCAGCGGGCGCGTTTTTCCTGAGCCTTACGGCGTCGCGCTCATAATGGCGCCGTGGAACTACCCCGTACAGCTGTGCCTGATGCCGCTCATCGGCGCGATATCTGCCGGGAACTGCGCCATAGTAAAGCCCTCGGCATACGCGCCTGAGAGCAGCGGCATCATTGCCAAAATAATAGCCGACGCTTTTCCGCCGGAGTATGTCGCCGTCATTGAGGGCGGGCGGGCCGAAAATCAGGCGCTTTTGGAGGAAAAGTTCGACTATATTTTCTTCACCGGCAGCCCTTCGGTAGGGCATCTCGTGATGGAGCGGGCGGCAAGAAATCTCACTCCGCTCACGCTGGAGCTTGGCGGCAAGAGCCCGGTCATCGTGGATAAGACGGCAAATCTCAAGCTTGCCGCGCGCCGCATCGCCTTTGGGAAAGTGCTCAACGCCGGACAGACCTGCGTTGCCCCTGATTATCTTCTCATTGAGCGCAGTGTGCGTGAGCAGTTTATTGAGGAGTATAAGAAAGCGCTTGAAAGCTTTTTCCCGCGCGGCGACATGAGCAGGATGGTTCGCATCATAAATGATAAGCACTTTGAGCGGCTTGCTCCCGTGCTTGCAAGCGGCCGCACGGTCATCGGCGGGTGCGCCGATAAGGCCACGCGCTTTATCGAGCCCACGGTGCTTGTGGACATCACGCCCGACTGCCCCGCGATGCAGCAGGAGATTTTCGGCCCCATCCTGCCCGTGCTCTGCTATGACCGGCTTGAGGAGTGCATAGACTTCATCCGCTCGCGCCCGAAGCCGCTGGCACTGTACATCTTCTCCAACGACAAGGCCGCCGCGCGCCGCGTACTTGACTGCTGCTCGTTCGGCGGCGGCTGCATAAACGACACCATTTTGCATCTTGCGAGTTCTCATATGGGCTTTGGCGGTGTGGGCAATTCCGGCATGGGCTGCTATCACGGCAAGCGAAGCTTTGACACCTTCACGCACGAGCGCAGTGTGCTCTGCCAGTCACCCCTTGCCGACATCCCTCTGCGCTATCCACCATACAGCAAACTCAAGGGCAAACTCACACGCATGATTTTGAAGTAACACATATGGAGAACACGTGGGAAATAAGGAGAAAAAACAATGACGCGTGAGGAATTGGAACGACTGATTACTGATAATTATAGCGCAGAGCCTGAGTATCTATGGTTGAGATACCCCAATTATGAGGTGTTCCGCCACCAGAGCAACGGCAAGTGGTTCGCGGCCATTATGGATGTGCCGGGGGATAAGATAGGACTTGCGGGAAAAGAGCTCATAGACATAGCCGACTTCAAGTGCGACCCGGCCTTGATAAGCCTGCTTCTGGAGGAAAAGGGCTTCTTCCCGGCCTATCACATGAACAAGAAAAACTGGATAACAGCCGCCTTGGACGGCAGCGCCGACGATGAGAAGATTAAAACTCTGCTGGACATGAGCTATAGCGCGACCGCTCCTAAAATACGCGGCAGGCGCTGAGAGACCCGGCACGGCGGAGGAAAATGGAGCTTCAGCGGCGGACAGAGTTTTTATCAGGGAATAAGTCAAAACCAAAGATGCAGAAAATACGGCTTAAGCCTTGCAAGAGCGCGGATTGGGGTTTATACTGTACACGCCGATTTAAATCAATGAGATAAAACACCTCTGACGACACGGCATCCCACTGCGTGAGACAGACAAGCAAAGGAGACAAGCATATGAAAAACTACATTGCCAAACGCTTTCAGAACGACGGCGGCACAGGGCTGACGCTCAACACGGCTGCGCTGGAAAAATACAGCGATATTATAGATTTGAGCATCGGCGACACGGACTTTACCACCGATGAGGACATTATTGCCGCGGCCTTTCGTGACGCGCGCGCGGGCTACACCCATTACGGCGCGCCCCGCGGCGACGCGGAGCTGATTGCGGCATGCTGCAAGGCATGGGAAGAGGACTTCGGCCAGAAGCTGGACAGGGACCATGTAATCGTCACCGCGTCGAGCTGCATGGGAATGGCTTTGAGCATGATGGCAATACTCGACCCCGGCGACGAGGTAATAGTGTTCGCTCCCTACTTCTCCATGTACAGAAAGCAGGTGGAGCTTGCGGGCGGCGTGTGCGTTGAGGTGCCGACCTATGCCGAGGAGAATTACGCAATTGACGCGGCGCGTCTGCGCGCCGCAATCACGCCTAAAACCAAGGCCATCATCTTCAATAACCCCACCAACCCTTCCGGCATGGCCTATGACAAGGCGGCGCTTAACCTGATAGCGGACGTGGCAAAGGAGTATGATTTGCTTGTCGCGGCGGATGAAATCTACACCACCTATCTCTTTGAGGGCAGCTATGTGCCCATGCGCACACTGCCCGGCATGGCCGAGCGCACCATCACGCTCAACAGCTTCTCCAAAAACTACCTGATGACCGGCTGGCGCGTGGGTGTGTTGATAGCCGAGCCGGAGCTGCTGAGCGTTGTGGTCAAGCTTGCGGGCGCGTACATCTACACCGCGCCGTCCATCTCCCAGCGCGCGGCGATTGAGGCGCTCAAGAACCGGGCAAGAATACGCGAGACCTATGTAAACGCCTACCGCGACAGAATCTTCTACTCCGCCGACAGGATTGAGAAAATACCCTATCTCAGCCTTGTGCGGCCAAAGGGCACCTTCTATCTCTTCCCCGGCGTGGAGAAAACGGGGTTGAGCGCGCCGGAATTCTGTGACGCGCTTTTGGAGCGCGCGCATGTGCTGGTAACTCCGGGTGACGCTTTCGGTGTGACAGGCAAGGGTCACTTCCGCATTGCATGCACCGTGGGCATTGACAAGCTCAAAGAAGCTTTTGACCGCATGGAGAAGCTCACATTCTGAAAAGAAAAAACCATATAAGCCGCCGCACTCCGCATCACCGCGTGCGCAATGGCACAAAAACACCGCAGACATGAGAATGTCCGCGGTGTTTTTGCTATATAAGTGTATAAGTGTGCGCGGCTCAGGCCGCGCGGTGCGCGGTGAGCTTTGCATAAGCCAAGGAGAGCAGGGAGTAGAAAAGGCGGATTAATCTGGCAGAGGCATAGCTGAGGATAACGAGCCAGACGAAAATGAGCGGGGCGAGCTTCGGCGCGTACACAAGCTTTTGGCACCAATGGTAGCATAAAAGCGTGTGCGTGAGCCACATGAAGGTAGACTCCTCACCTAACCTTTCAAAAAGTGGCGCTATAACGCGGCCGAGGCGGGTTGAGAGCAGGACGAGGACACAGCAGATGAAAAGCGCCGCGTTTATGAAATCATATAGCTGCCATGTGTAGATGTGCATATAGAAGAGCACGGCCAGACCGGCGAGCGCGCCGAGAATCAGCGGCGCCTTGCGCGCGCCCATGCACAGCGCCTTGAAGCGGCCAAGCAGGTCGTACTTTGCCAGCAGACAGCCCATCGCATAGGCTGGGACAAGCGTCATAACAGTGTGGCTCTCTAACCAGAAGAAAGTCTGCGAGAAGTCATTTAAAAGCGGCGTGCGCATTATGGCGGGCAGCAGGTAATAGATAAAGGCGCTGAAGCAGGCGAGCCACAGCAGGCTTGAGAGAAATGAACCGCCGCGCCTGTCCGCAAAGCGGCGGATAAGCGGGGAGAGAATCGTAAGAAAAGCGAAGGGCGTGATGAACCACCACTCATCGCAATAGCTGAAGCGCAGGCCGAGGAAGGAATAGATTAAATCCTCAAGAAAGGGGCTGCCGTGCGGCTGACCGAGCAGCAGCGACACGGGCACGGCGATTATGAACACCTTCCAGAACGTGCTGTAGAGGCTGAGCAAGTGCCGCGAAATCAACTGTGCGTCGGACTTATCCGAGCGAGCGGCAGAGACATACGCGCCATAGCCGCCGAGCAGGGTGAAGAGCGCCACGCAGATTTTACCGAACTCCCCGGCGCGCGCGGCAAAGCTCATGCCCTCGATAAAAGGCAGGGAGACGAAGCCCACGCCCACAAGCTTCTCCGGGAAGGTGAAAAGGTGGTGGCAGAGCATCAGGCAGATGGCAAAGCCCTTTAGTATTTTCGTGTCGCGTTTTGTAAATTCCATATATTACACCCTTGCCGTGCGGCGGAGCTTTGCAAAGAGCGCGCCGAGCACTGTGTAGAACAGCCGTATCAGCTTTGCGCAGGCATAGCACAGCGCGACAAGCCAGACAAAGATAAGCGGCGAGTACTTAGGCAGAAACACAAGCTTCTGCGCCAGATGATAAGCCAGAACTGTGTGCAAAAGCCACATCGAGGTTGACTCCTCGCCGAGCTTTTCCAGCACGAGCGCGGGCAGGCGCATCCACTTAAGCTGCAAAAGTATAAGCGCGCAGAGCACGACGAGCGCGGCATTGATAAAATCATAGCACTCCCAATTGAAAGTGTGCATGTACACCGCCGCGCCGAGCACTACAACAGCGGCGGCGCAGTACAGCGGCCGCCCGCCGAAGCGTTCTTTCACGGCGGAGAGTATGCCGTACTTTGCGAACACACAGCCCAGCATATACGACGGCAGAACGCCGAGCGTGGCCTTGGTCAGCGCCCAGAGCATGGTCTGAGAGAGTGGGGCGAAGAGGGGCAGCGCCATAATATGCGGAAGAATATAGAAGATGAAAGCGTTTATGAGCAGGATAATAACGCAGTCGGCAAATGGTGAGGCGTTCTTCCTGTCAGCAAAGCGCTGAATGAACGGGAAAGTAATCGTGAGCAAGGCGAAAGGCAGGACAAACCACCACTCCTGACAAAAGCTGAAGCGCATGCCCAGGAAACTGTAGACAATGTCCTGCACCGGGTGTTCCTTGGGGCCGAGACCGGCGAGGAAATAGAGCGGGACACAGATGACGAAAATCTTCCAGTAGGATGTGTAAAGGTTTACAAGGTGCTTTTGCGTCATAGCGGAGAGGTCGTCCGTCTTTTTGGCGGAGATGTACGCGCCATAGCCGCCGAGCAGGGTGAATATGTACAGGCACACGCGGCAGAAATGCCCGAAATACGCCGCGAACGGGTAGCCGAAGAGCGAGAAGAGCGAGACGTAGCTAACGCCATTCAGCCTGTCGGCGAAGGTGAAGGTGTGGTGGCAGATCATCAAAAGGATGGCGGCGCCCTTCATTATTTTCGTATCACGTCTGGTAAATTCCATGCCAGCACCCCCTTAATCCGCCGCGCCGCTCTTTACCGCGGTACGGGTAAAGAGCCGGCCTATCGCCTTGTAGAGAAGCCGTATGAGCTTGGCCGCACCGTAACTGAGCAGGGTGAGCCATATGAAAATGAGTGGGGAACAGCGCGGCGCGTACACCAAACGCTGGAACCAGTAGTAGCAGAAAAAGGTATGTATAAGCCACATCAGCGCGGACTCCTCGCCCAGCTTTTCAAAGGCCCTGCCCAGCCACAGCGCGCTCTTCAGCGGCAAGAGCACAGTCAGCGCGAGGATAAAGACCGCCGCGTTTATAAAGTCATAGTAATCGCGGTTGACCGAGCGGATGAAGAACACCGCAATCATCGCCGCCAGCGCCGCGAGGCAGCACGAAAGCCGCCCGCCGAAGCGCGCTTTTACTCTGGAGAGAATGTCATAGCGGGCGAAGATGCAGCCTGTGATATAGGCCGGGAGAATTTCTAAAAGCTCCTCAGTGTGCTTCCAGAAAGTGGTCTGCGCCGCGTCGGAAAATACCGGCGCCTCAACGGCGGCGGGAATGACATAGACGATGACGGTGTTGAGCACGACGAGCAGGAAAAGGTCGGTGTAGAGCGAGGCGCGCGGCCGCTCAAGGAAGCGCTTTATGGCCGGGAAGAGCACGAGCAGCAGCGCAAAGGGCAGCACGAACCACCACTCGTCATTGAAGCTTGTGTGCAGGCCGAGGGAGTGATAGACCAGCTCATATAATAAAGCGGAGCGCATATTGCGGTGCGTGTAAATTAGCCCCGGCAGGCAGACGAAAAACACCATCCAAAAGGTCTTATAATGCCCCCAAAGCCTGCGCCGCACGAGCCCGGCCATGTCATCCGTACGCATTGCGGCCATATAGCAGCCATAGCCGCTCAGGAAAGTGAACATCGGCACGCAGATGCGCCCGAAAGCACCCAGACACACGGAGAGGTTGGTATCGCCAAAATAGTACAGCGAGACGAAATTGCCCGCCATCACGCGCTCAGGAAAGGCAAAGAGATGGTGATAGAGCATGAGGCAGATGGCAACGCCCTTGAGTATTTTTGTATCTTTTCTTGTGAACTCCACTGCCGTCCCTCCAAAACAAAAAATAACTAATATATTATAACTGTCGGCAAAGTTTCCGTCAAGCGCCGACACGCTTCGCAAAGCCGCGTTTGGCTGGAAAATACAGTACGTACTTGCGGAGGCGTGGGCGCTGTGCTATAATAAATAAATAAAATAGGCTGATTATATGCTTTTATCAGGAGGCAGTTATGGATATAGAGAAGCTTCGCGCGTATGCGCGTCTCATCGCCCGCATGGGTGTAAATGTTAAGCCGGGGCAGGAGGTTGTGATTCGCACAGAGCCTGAGCAGACGGATTTCATTGAGCTGCTGGTTGAAGAGTGCTACAAGGCGGGCGCGGCCAAGGTTGAGCTTGAGTGGCGCGCAATGGCGCTGACAAAGCTTGACATCAAGTACCAGAGCGCGGATGTGCTCTCCCGCGTTGAGCCGTGGGAGGAGCAGCGCCTTAAAACGCGCACGGAGCGCCTGCCCGCGAACATCTACCTTGATTCTGACGACCCGGACGGGCTCGCGGGCGTTGATCAGGACAAGTGGGCAAAGGCACAGCAGGCGCGGTTCAAAATCACCAAGCCCTACCGCGACGCGATGGAGAACAAGTATCAGTGGTGTGTGGCCGCAGTGCCCGGCGTGAAGTGGGCACGCAAGGTCTTTCCCGGCATGGACGATGCGGCGGCGGTTGAGAAGCTTTGGGAGGCTATTTTGTCCTGCTCCCGCGCAGACGGCGACCCCATGGAAGCCTGGCGCGGACACAACGCCAATCTTAAGGCGCGCTGTGACTGGCTCAATTCCCTCAAGCTCCGCAGACTTTACTATAAGAGTGAGCTGACCGGCACTGATTTCAATGTCGGCCTCATTGACAAGATGCGCTTTATGGGCGGGGCGGACGCACTGCCCGCGCCGGATTCCGACGTGTTCTATAACGCTAACATCCCCTCGGAAGAGGTTTTTACCACACCCATGAAGGGCGACGTGGAGGGACTTGCCGTGTCGACAAGGCCGCTTTCCTACCGCGGAGTGCTGATTGAAAACTTCTCCGTCCGCTTTGAAAATGGGCGCGTTACGGAGGTTCACGCGGAGAAAAACGAAGAGGCGCTGAAACTGATGGTATCTATGGACGAGGGCGCGGCCATGCTCGGCGAGTGCGCGCTTGTGCCATACGAAAGCCCAATCCGCGAGTGCGGCCTGCTCTTCTACAGCACGCTCTTTGACGAGAACGCCTCCTGCCATCTCGCCCTCGGCGAGGGCTATTCAAGCTGCCTTGAGGACTTTGACAAGTACAGCCCGGAAGAGGCGCGCGCCATCGGCGTGAACGAGTCTATGATACACGAGGACTTTATGATAGGCGCACCGGATTTGTCCATAACCGGCCTTACCGAGGATGGGCGCATGGTGCCGATTTTCGTCAACGGCACTTGGGCGCGGGATTGAGCGCGGCTGACTGCCAGCGGAGGGCGATGCAATGAAAGAGACTGCAAAAGAGAAAACCGCAAAGAGCGGGCAGAGAGTGAAATTCTTCATTGACAAGGACAGTGGACTAATCCATGCTGCTGTCATATTCATGGCGCTCTCGGCGGTGTTTCGTCTGGTGGGCTGCTGGGGGCTGTGGGCGGACAAGACTTTTGCCGTCATGCAGATTGCCCTGCCGGTGCTGTGCGCACTGCTGTTTATTGCGCTGCTGCTGCTTTTGGGCAGGCGCGCGTTCTGGCTCAGCTCGGTGCCGGTGATTCTGGGCGCGGTCTTTTTCATTGTTCGCGCGCTCGGCTTCAGCAGCTTGGTGTATACCCTCGCGGCCATCCTCGCCTGTCTTGTCATCACGGTGCTGTACACGGCCACGGCCTTCGGCCTCGTGCGGACAAAGTGGTTTGTTCTGCCGCTTATCGCGCTGGTGTTCCTGTATAAGCTGTGCGTGGCGGATGTGGCCGCGCTCAAAAACAGCGCCGTGCCCGTCAGCTTCGCATCCGGCATGCAGGAGATATCGGTGCTGTGCGTGCTCCTCGCGCTCTTTTTAACGTTGCTCGCCATGAGAAAGCGTCTTAACATTGAGGAGATGCAGCTTCCCAAAATAAAAGACCCCAAGCCGCTGATAAAGGAAAAAGTGCCTGAGCCGTCCGCCCAGACGGGCGAGAACACTGACAGCGCGGGAAATACGCTGACAGAGAACGGCACTGCCCCGGCAGAACCTGTCAGCAGCGCCGCCGCTGACGGCGCGGACAGGGCGGCGGAGGATGAGCCTGCGGCTCAAATAAATGCGGAGTAAAGCTATGAGAGAATCAAGAAGCCCCCGTTACGGCGGCAGCACAGGGCGGCAAGACCCTGAGTATGTGGCTGTGATGGAGCGGCAGACAAAGAAAAAGCGGCTGCTGTACATAATATTCACAGCACTTGCCGCGGCGTTTATCATATTGCTCGCGGCGGTGCTGAGAAACGTTTCGGACACGAAATCTTTCAATAATTATATGGAACTTGCGCGCACGTGCTATTACGCAAACGACTTCGATAACGCGCTGAGCATCCTGCGCAAGGCCGCCGCGATTGAAAAGACGGACGAGTGCTTATCCATGATTGCCCAGTGCTATGAGTCGCAGGGCAACTATGAAAAGGCACTGGAGACCCTGCGCAAGATGGACACCTCGGACGCGCGCGTGGCTGCGTGGATATCCGAGCTTGAGGGGCGGCTTGACCTTGTGCGCCACTCAAACATGGTGACAGTCGCGGGCAAGCAGTACAAAAGCGACACCACCGGGCTTGTGCTGGACAAAATGGGGCTTGGCAACAGCGTTATTGAGGAGATTTTGCAGCTTTACGCGCTGGATAACCTCTCACTTGTCGGCAACCAGATTTCCGATATCTCGCGCCTGAACCAGCTCGGAGGGCTCACCACGCTGAATCTCAGCGACAATCAGGTGTCGGACGTGTCCGCCCTCGCCCAGCTCACCAATCTGCGCACACTCTACCTTGACAACAACCCCGTCGGCGACCTCTCGCCGCTCGCGGCACTCACGAATCTCACGACGCTCAGCATCAAAGGCATCAGCCTGAGCGAGAGTCAGCTCAAAGCGTTGGCGGACTCCCTGCCGAACTGTGCCATCCACAGCGAGACGACCGAGGAGGAAACGCAGGACATAAGCTTTGGCGGCGTGACCTTCAGCGCCGATATAACCGAGCTCAACCTAAGCGGCATGGGGCTGCAGAATATCTCCGCCCTTGCCAACTGCAAAAATCTCACCAAGCTTGATTTGAGCGGCAACCAGATTTCCGACCTCTCGCCGCTGATGGATTTGCCAAACCTCCAGTGGCTGAACATTGCGAGCAACTCCGTACAGGATCTGCGCCCGCTGATGGGCATTACGTCCCTGCGCTTTCTCAACGCCTCCGGCAACGTTTTCAACACCACCGTACCGCTCGGTGCAGTGACGGGGCTGACGGAGCTGCACGTGTCGGACAACAATATAAACAATTTTTCCGGGCTGAAAAAGCTCAAGAGCCTTAAAACGCTCGGCCTTGCAAACTGCTGCCTCACGGACGAGGCGCTGATTGGCCTCGGCGAGCTCACGGGACTGCGCGAGCTGAATATTGAGAACAACCCCAATCTCAGCGGAGAGACGGTTGAGGCACTTAAAATCAGTCTCGGCTCCTGTCAGGTGACGCATTCAGAGCTGACATACATGGTCGATATCGACGGCTTCTCCATAGCGAGCGACGCGCTGAATATCGACCTGAGCGGGCTGAATATCAGCGATTTGAGCAACATCGGCAAGTTTAAGAACCCGGAGACGCTCAATCTCTCGCGCAATAACATCTCAAATCTCTACTATTTCCAGGACGCGGCGAACCGCCTGCTGATAAAAAATCTCAACCTCTCGCAAAACTCCATCACAGACATTACGCCCATCTCCACGATGTATAATCTTGAGTCGCTGGACGTGTCGTACAACATGATTAGCTCAGAGTACCCTTTCCTGGGGCTGAGCAATCTCAAAACGCTCAATATCAGCGGCACCATGCTCAGCGAGGCGCAGGTGAATCTCATCAAAGCCACCCTCACCGGCTGCACCGTCATATCCGATTACGGCGCGAACTCCGGCAGCGGCACGGGCACCGGCTCAAACGGCGGCGGCGCCATCTTCCCGGACAACCCCTTCGGCAACACCTGGGGCTGATAAAGACTTAAATATACCGGCACAGTCGAGCGTGCCGGTATATTTTTGTAGCTTTACACAAAATTAGCGGCGCAAGTCTGTAAAAATGACAGTTTTGCGAATGTTCATAAAATGCTCTTCAAATCGGCCGCAGCGCGTGGTATAATATAAACATCACGAGGGGCGCTGCCCCTACAGCAAGTGACGTCAGTGTATGAAAGGAGTTGGCAGTATGAAGTTCACTTTCACCGAGAAAAAAATGGATTCGTCCGAGGATTTGCGCGCCTATGCCGTGCGCAAGATAAGCAAGCTCGACAAGCTCTTCAAAACTGAGGCGGAGGCCTATGTCACCTTCAGCATCAGCCGCGGGCGCTACCTCGCCGAAATTACCATTCGCAGCAATGGCCTGTTCTACAGAGCCAGCGAACTCACGAACGACATGTACGCCTCAATAGACTCCGGCGTGGCCGCGATTGAGCGCCAGATCCGCCGGAATAAGACCCGCCTTGAAAAGCGCCTGCGCGACGGCGCGCTGGATGATATCATGCCGGCATACGCGCCCGTTGTGGAAGAGGAGGACGAGTTTAAAATTGTGCGCTCCAAGCGCTTCTCCATCAAGCCCATGTCCCCGGAGGAAGCGATTTTGCAGATGGATCTGCTCGGCCACGAGTGGTTCGTGTTCAAGAATATGGACGCGGATGAGGCAATCTCCGTGGTGTACAAGCGCGAGCAGGGCGGTTACGGCCTTGTCTGCGATGACGGGCTGGATGACTGATTCTTGTAATATTAAAGCGGAGCGCCGAGCGCTCCGCTTTTTGCTGTGCGCGGTATGCGCACTTGCTTTTCAAAGGCGCTTGTACTATTATATATATTAAGTATACATACTGAAAACCGGCAAAATATTCCGAAAAGGAGCGCAGATAATGAAGCAGCTTATGTCCGGTAATGAGGCCATTGCCCGCGGCGCTTATGAGGCAGGCGTAAATATATGCTCTGCCTATCCGGGTACGCCCAGCACTGAGATATTTGATAATCTCCCCAATTATAAAGACTCGCTCTACTGTGAGTGGGCGCCGAACGAGAAGGTTGCGACCGAGGTCGCATACGGCGCGAGCATCGCGGGGGCGAGGAGCATGTGCGCGATGAAGCATGTCGGGCTCAACGTGGCCTCCGACCCGATGTTCACCGCTGCCTACCTTGGCGTGAACGGCGGCTTTGTGATAATCACCGCCGACGACCCCAGCATGCACTCCTCTCAGAACGAGCAGGACAACCGCTGGTATGCTAAGCACGCCAGACTCCCGCTTATTGAGCCTGCTGACTCGCAGGAATGCAAGGACTTTATGTCCGCCGCTTTCGACATCTCCGAGCGCTTTGACGTGCCTGTGCTTTTCCGCACGACGACGCGCGTGGCGCACTCTAAGAGCCTTGTTGAGCTCGGCGAGCGGCATGAGCACGGCATCCCGGAGTACAAGGCAAATCCGCGCAAGTTCGTGTGTACACCGGCGGGTGCGTACCAGAACCGCGCCAAGATTGAGGGCATATGGAAAGTGCTTGCCGAGTACAGCAACACCTGTCCGCTGAACACCGTTGAGGAGCGCGGCGCGAAAATCGGCGTTATAAGCTCCGGCATGGCGTATATGTTCGCAAAAGAGGTGTTCCCGGAGGACACTTCGTTTTTGAAGCTCGGCCTCACAAATCCTCTGCCGCTGGAGCTCATCCGCCGCTTTGCCGGGCGTGTGGAGACGCTCTATGTCGTCGAGGAGCTGGACGGGTATATGGAGGAGCAGATTAAGGCCGCCGGAATTGACTGCATCGGCAAGGCCGTGGTCAGCCCCATGTATGAGCTTAACCCTCAGATACTGCGCGAGGAAATTTTCGGTGTGAAACCCGAAACAAAGGTGCTTGACGTGAAGCCCGTGCCGCGTCCGCCCGCACTTTGCCCCGGCTGCCCGCACAGAGGATTCTTCTACTGCGCGTCGAAGATAAAAGACGTCGTTATCACCGGCGATATCGGCTGTTACACCTTGGGCGCGGCACCCCCGCTCAACGCCTCTGATACCTGCGTGTGCATGGGCGGCGGCTTCACCGTGGGCGCGGGCATCGCGCGCGCCCTTGAGCAGAGCGGTCAGAAGAAAAAAGTCATCGGTGTTGTCGGTGATTCGACCTTCTTCCACAGCGGCATAACGGGCGCAATCGAGATAATATACAATAACGCCGGTATGGTTCCTGTCGTGCTCGATAACCACACCACCGGCATGACCGGACATCAGGACAACCCCGGCACGGGCTACAACCTGCAAGGCGAGGTTGCGGCTGTGATAAAGATTGAAGACGTGCTGCGCGCCGTGGGCTTTGAGAACGTGATTATTGTTGACCCGAACGACCTTGCGGCCATGGCAAAAGCGCTCGATGACGCGTTTGCCAGCGAAAAGCGTGCCGCGATTATTGCGCGCAGACCCTGTCTGCTCATCAAGCGTGAGGGGGCGGAAAAGAAACTCTGCGCGGTTGACACGGCAAAGTGCATCGGCTGCAAGAAGTGTCTTTCGGTCGGCTGCCCGGCGCTTATGATGAAAAACGGAAAGTCGTATATCGAGCCGGAGTTATGCGTAGGCTGCACAGTCTGTGCGCAGGTCTGCCCGGTGAAGGCCATCGGCCGGAAGGAGGATTGAGCTATGGAAACCAAGAGCGTTCTTTTAGTCGGCGTTGGCGGGCAGGGCGCGATTCTCACGGCCAAGGTGCTGGTAAACGGGCTGATGCGCGCGGGCTGCGATGTGAAGATGTCCGAGGTACACGGCATGAGCCAGCGCGGCGGCAGTGTTTCCAGCCAAGTGCGTTACGGCGAGAAGGTGTACTCACCGTACATCGGCCGCGGCGCGGCGGATGTGCTGGTCGCCTTTGAGAAGATGGAGGCTGTGCGCTACGCGGAGTTTTTGAAGCCGGACGGGATAGCGGTCATAAACGACTTTGAGATGGAGTCCTCCACCACGGCGGCAGGTCTTGCGCAGTATCCGCAGGGCTGCCTTGAGGCTATGCAGGCAAACTTCAAGTGCCTCACGCTTAAAGCGGCTGAGATTGCCGAGAGCCTTGGCACGGCCAGGTGCATGAACATAGTCCTCTTCGGCGCAATGGCAAAGGCCTTGCAGCTCGGCGGCATTGACTGGGAGGATATCATAAAAAGCACCGTGCCCGAAAGGTTTGTGGATATGAACATCGCCGCCTATCGCGCGGGGCGCGACGCTTGTGCGCTGAACGTACCGCCGCCAGCGGGTATGAGTGCCCAACGCGGGTGTGAGCAAAAGGTGCATCATTGTCGCCTATGCTGAGTAGCATTGTTTCACCTTATTGAGAGTAATATATATTGAAAGAACTATTATGTGTGAATTTATAAGTTGTGTACTTGATGGTTCTTTTTCAATGTAAGCCTGATTTCACCAAAATTTAGTTAATCCATTGCAGATTTGGATATGAACAGCGATATGGAGCTGTATTTTTAAACTGTGACGGAATAAAAAATGTGGGCAGTATCAAGACAATGATTTGATACTGCCCACTTAACCATCGTTCAATTTTTCGGAATGCTTTTTCTAAGTATGATGCACGAGTCAATTGGTGATATCTGCATATATGGGGGCTGTATGTACGGCATCTTATGCACTACTATAACCTCCATGGTATAGAATTTAGTTGAGCCACTTATAATTGACCCATCCAACTATTCCGTTATACTGAATTTTCGCCCAAGTTCTGTCCTCGTATTTTTCTACGGTATATCCATACACATAAACCGTAGCATTATTGGGAATTGAACCTATTTCATATTGATCGGCGACAGAAGTAGTCGAACAGAAGCGAAGTGTGCTTCCTTTCCCCACGTTAACTGTCATATCATAATCAACAGAAATCATTTGCGGCTCTGTAGAACCTACCGACTGAATTGCCCCTACTACTTCAAATACGGACTCAATCAGTTGATTTACTACCTGCTTGTCCTCATTGACTGCGGTTGCTTCCACATAGTAGGTATAGTATCCAGCGTTCAATTTGCCAAATGACAAGTCGTTGTTGATTGAATAGCGCAGATTATCTGATGGTTGGTTAGGGTAATATGTGCTTTCCATGACAACACCATTAGAATCCTTTATAGCACCATATATCCGAGAAATATTGCCGCAGCTTGTAGACACGATTCCTCTTATTCCAAAGTTCTGCCCTAAGGATAGCTTTTCGGGCACATTTTGTTCAGATATTGAAATGACAGGAACTTCTGCAACATAGGGTGTTGGAGCAGGTTCTTCATACACCTCTTGCGGTGGTACATAGACTGTAGGATTAACTACGGGCTGCACTGCGTCCTGTACCGTGAATGAATGCTCAATCAGGGTATTCTGCGTTCTGTTCGTACCATTTTCTGCGACTACACGAACAACATAGCTGTATTTGCCCGGCGCAAGTTTCCCGAACAGCAAACTGTCATTTACGGTATATTGCAGATCCACAGTGCTTTTATCTGGGCAGATGCCATACACCTGAGCTTCATTCCCAAAACTGTCAATGATTGCTCCGTATAAATCCGTAATTTGTCCAACATCCGTTGAGATGATGCCACGAAGCCCAAAGTTGCTTCCTTCAATCATATCAGGCGGATAGTTTTGGCCTGAAATAGTAATAGTCGGCACTTTTGTATCAGACGATACTGTCGTCGTTGGATGCTGAGAGAGTGCTGCTGTTGGCTGAGATGGTACCGTTGTCGACTGAGATGGTGTTCCTACTGAGCCGTTTCCCTGCACCAAATAAGCAATATTAATCCTATATGCACCGTTTTTGTAATCACTTATTATGCCATTGCTATAATTATGGTTATAGAAATAGAGCTTTTCTATTTTTTCCCTCCCTAAATTATTATCTCGAACATTGACAGGGTCAATTGCATATAACTGAATAATACCATTACTTTCAGTGTAATCCGTTATAACAATAGCATGTTTTCCGTATTCAGCTCTAAGCCAAATTCCTTCCGGATGCTCACGCAACAATTTAGCAATTGCGGCATATTGCGCATCGACTCCAGTCAATCCAGTATCTTGAATAAGACTTGTCACCGTTTTGTTACCCAGTAGTTTTGCTTCATATGTTACGGTCGAAGTATATTGATATTTTTCTTCTTGAGCATCACTAACGCCGCCGCTTAAGTAATAACCAATTTTACCTTCTGCATACTCATGCTTACCGTTTCCTAAGTCTTCAACGCCGATAGCTTTGAACATATCATAATCATCAAACGGATTGCTATAATCAGAGAAGTCATATGCGACACGGCGGTTTAACAGCGTTTCCATAGAGCATAGGTTACACATGCCAGCTTCCTTTTTGTAATTGCCGTTTAATCTGTCTAACTGCTCCGTACATATTAAGCGGTTATTCTGAATCCGCTCAACCTCAGAACGATATATTTCATATTCGCTCATTACAAGAGGACGACCTACAGGTGTATTCTGCTCAATGACAATTTCCGTTGAATCTTGTTTTGCAGGCGGAAATAACAGATGCCACAATTTTTCAATCAAATTTTCTTCCTGATACTGCTGAACTGTCGCAGAATTTGAAAGGGCGTACACAGGAACGCACAAACTCTGTATAAGGAATACAACTGTAAGAATTAAAACAATCGTCTTTTTCATGATGACTAATTTTCTCCTACTAAGAAATTGATGCTTTTTTCAATTGGGCAATAAATTCTGTTTTGCAGATGTGAACATTTATTATTGGTAATGCTATCAAAATGTAATTGATGCCTCAGGACGCATTGCTATGATAAGCTATTAATACGGTGCCATTCAGTATTTAACATTCCGTCTTTTTACCAATCCGGACATTCTGTCGCTATATTCCAGAAGAAAACGCTCCCCCGTGATCAACAGTATTTACCACTGTCAACCTGAGAGGGAGCATAAACTGTTTAGCCATAACCATAACAGCGATAGATCAAGAATATAATAGCTTATACCATCTGTAACAGTCATCGCAGAGCCAATAAGTTTTGCTAAAATTATCAGAACTGATTACGAATTCATTGAGTTTCTCGTTCTGACCACATTCCTCACACTCACCGTGTTTGTCGCATCCACACAGAGAACAGCAAACAGTGAGCAAGCAAACGACAATAAGGATTATTGCAAATACTCTCTTCATTGACTTGACCTCCTTTCTGCAATGCATCCTCAGTATCGCCAAAAACCAATACGCAAAACGTCCGAGGAAGCATGTTTGTTTGGAATTTGATATAGTCGGTTTTTGCAAACCGTAAATGCTGACAAAATATTGGTTGAATGTTTTGCCTGTATAATCGTATATCCTCTATGTTCTGATACTATGTCTTATCTTGGTGTATCCCACCCTAATTAAATGGCTAAATAGTTGCTCAATCTATATGAACGCAGTTTTTTCGGTCAAATTTCTCCGAAAATGTGAGTAAAACAGGATACCTTTATTCGACAACGAACAATTGAGGCCTTATTTTCTGAGATATAAATCAGAGATACACACCTTGGGTTTTGCTCTCGTATCTTCTTCATACCATACACCAAGCATAACAATTTTTAATTCACGTACACCAGTCACATCTATGTCTATTGTATAAACATCATATGTATCCTTTGTAATATGAGGGGCATCATAAAGTAACACACCATCACCGTATATTCGCACAACAGTCGGAATATCCCAGACGTTATCCCAAGGTAAACTCGATGTAAGAGTTATATAGGGACGATATACTTTCCCGCTCAGATTGGAAAACTCTCCATTCAAATAGTAAATAACGTATGACTCATCTTCGGTTTCCGCAAAATGAGTAGTAAAAAGGTTCGGTACCGCATTTGGATAAATAACACTGTCACTTGGATATATATCCCGATTAACATCCATTGAAATGCTGTCATATCTTGTGCCCACGGTTATATGTTCTGTCTTCTGAGTGTATTCTAAAGATGTCAAGGAAACCGGAATGTAAGCCTGATAACGGGCTATTTCATTGTCAATTACTTCTCCCGTTAAACCGGACTGCTGCAGTATCATAATAGCTCCTTGATAATCGTTTCCATTCGCAAAGCAAGCCGCCGCTTCACTTAGCGTGTAAGCTTGCCAATCACCAAAAAGCTCATTCAACGCAGTGGTAAACGTGGGGTTGTCGGGAAAAGATCCCAGTGCTTCATTCAAGGTATAAACAGCGCTTTTGTAATCATGCTGCTGTGAAAACAGTTCGTATTCTGCAATAACCTGACTTTCAAAGGCGTTTTCGGCTTCAATCATCCTTTCTTGAGCATCCTGATAATTTGTATCTTCAGGACACACTTGGCCTAACTGAAAATATGCGGACAAATACTCCTGATCTGACAAACTCGCAATTCCGCAGCTATAAAAATTTTTAGAATAAACCAGATCGTCAAGTAATTCATACTTTTCATCAATGTTGATTCCTGTTTTGTCAAGCAGCTCGCTTAATTGAAGCGAGTTCAACACTGAATAAGCTTCACTCTCGCTGATTTTACCACTGTTATAATCGGAAATTGCATTATTAACGCGCTCTTCGAGCTTAACGAACAATTCCTGCTTGCGGTCATAGTCCACCGCAATCTTTTCTTGGTAAATTCTGCGAGCCTCTTCGTAGTTTTCCTCGTCAAGTGAGGAAATGACCTTATTCACATAGCTACTACCACATGAGCTTAAAAGTATCGTAAATAGGGTCAGAGCAATTACAATAACGTATTTTTTTGCTATTTTCATAAATTTCCCCTCACTATAAATCTGTTGTAAAAGAAATACAGAACTGGTGTAAAATACAGCGTTTTTACCTGAAAAGGTATTTTTGCAAAGGTGTACTTTTACAAAATTGAAAGTATAAATATGAAAAAACAAAAAGTGTTGCAAAAACAAGGATAGTGTGAGATAATGAAAAGGAAAGATATAGTGGCTCGCAATTTGCAAAAGTACACTTTTACAAATTGCGAGCTCAATTTGTTTTAATCCACATTTTCAAGCTTCCTGGCCTTTCCATAAAAAGTGCCTACGGGCATATTGCAGGCGGTTGCGGCTTCCTTCAGTGTTAGTTTTTTGTTCCTCCACGCCCTATATGCGGCATAAAAGTTGTCCGGTAAGGGAAACGGCGGCCTGCCGAATTTGACGCCCCTTGCTTTTGCAGCGGCAATGCCCTCAGCTTGGCGCTGACGAATGTTGACCCTTTCGTTCTCTGCAACAAAAGACAAGATTTGGAGCACAATGTCACTAAGAAAAGTTCCCATTAGGTCTTTATCGCGTCGGGTATCCAGCAGGGGCATATCCAACACTACAATATCAATGCTTTTTTCCTTTGTCAGCACACGCCATTCATTCAATATTTCATCATAATTTCTGCCGAGACGGTCAATGCTTTTTATGTAAAGCAAATCATCCTTCTTTAATTTCCGCAGAAGTTTTTTATACTGCGGCCTGTCAAAATCTTTACCAGACTGCTTGTCTATAAATATATTCTTATCGGGTATTTTTATTTTGTGCAGAGCTATAAGCTGTCTGTCCTCGTTTTGATCATGGCTGCTGACGCGAATATATCCGTAAATGCTCAAAGTTAATTCCTCCTTATTATTCCATAAGCACTTATCCTTTCAAATCATACTACTTTGCAGAATACCTCCTTACTTCTGCAAAAAATAATCAGCTATTGTGGCCGCATTGCAGATAATCTGGAAAGATATTAGCACGAGTTCACAGCCTTTGAAAGAGATTATCTCTTTCAGAATACCTGCCGCATGTGCGTCGTTCAGATAGGCGAGCAGGCTGGCCAGTTTTCTAAAAAGATAGAAAGCAGAATACCGTGTTTTCTTGGTGGGCAATCAATGACACTCGAAACTTCTATGTTTACGCAAACGGCTTCATAGATATTCAGTCCTTAAAAATAAGGGCTGAAATTTTTTTGCTTTTGAGGGAACTTTTTCCCTCCCGCATCGGTCTAATATACAGCGATTAAAAACAGCATCGCAGAGTATAATTATATTAGGAAAGGGAAAGTGTGCCTTGGGCACACAGTAGAAATTATGAGAAAGATAGTTGCGATAGTTTTTTCAGTTTTTGTGTTGGCGGCGCTGTGTGCCTGCGGCGCGGCAAAGCTTAAGCCGAGCGAGTTCACGCTCAGCGATTATAACAGCGCGGTTGTGAATGACAAGGTGCAGCTCTACATCCCACAGCGCACCGTCACCGACGAGACGGAGGAACTCAAGCTCGTGCTCGAAAATCTCACCGACAAGGACTATACCTATGACGCCGCCCAGCGCCTTGAGTATCAGAAGGACGACGGCCAGTGGTATCTCGTGCCGAGCCTGACTGACGCTGTGCCGCTGATTATCTATAATCTCCCCGCAAACGGGCAGGACGAGACGGTGTTTTACTTTGCCTCGCACTATGATAAGCTCGTTGAGGGGACATACCGCATCATTATCCCCCTCGTCGACTCCGAGGGCGTGAACGCTCTCGCCTCTGCGGAGTTTACCATCGGCAGGTAATTGCAGACCAAGCGTGACTGATAAATCAAAGTTGAGAATAGGATAAGAAAACGAGAGACTTTCTCCACCTGCCTGCAAAAGCCTTTTTGTTTATAAGCTTAAAAATGTGCCGCCTCAAATTGAGGCGGCACAAAGCTTAATATAATTTGCCGGTTTTGGTGAGCCGCGCACAGCTCGCTCCGGCAGGCATTACTTTCTGACGAGGTACTTGCGCATATCGAGGGAGCAGGCCGCGAGGATGATGCCGCCCTTGATGATGTACTGCAAGCTCGGATCAATGCCGAGCATGGACAGCGCAACGAAGATGATACGCAGCACGAAAACGCCGAGCACGATGCCGCTGATCTTACCGGTGCCGCCGACGAAAGACACGCCGCCGATAACACAGGCTGCAATCGCGTCACACTCATAGTTGAGGCCGGCGCCCTGCGTGATGGAGCTGATACGCGCGCCCTCAATGAAGCCGGTGAAGCCGTAAGTCATACCGGCGAGGGTGTGGACGAGAACGGTGGTCCAGAAAACATTGACGCCGGAGACCTTGGCAGCCTCGGCGTTGGAGCCGACCGCGAACATGTTCTTGCCGAAGGTGGTCTTGTTCCAGATGAACCACATCAACGCCGTGAGCAGCACCGCGTAGAGCACATACCAGGGAATGGAGATAGTGCCGTATTTTGCCGTCTTGAACTGGATAAACGGCGCGGAGACCGCGTTCTTGTAGGCATCGGACAAGCCGGAGATAGGCTGGCCGTTATTGCCGTTGAGCATAAAGAACACGAGGATAAGGCCGTAGGTGATAAGCTGGGTGGCCAGAGTGACTATAAAGGGGTGCAGGCTGAACTTTGCCACGAAAAAGCCGTTGACAAGGCCGATTATCGCGCCGACAAGCACCGCAATGAGCACGACGAGCAGAATCCAGCCCGGAGTGACCGCGGGCAGGCTTGCAAACATCTTGCGGGAGATATCGCTCTTTTGCAGCAGAGCACCGGCGATAGCGGCGGTCAGGCCGACACAGCGGCCGGCAGAAAGGTCGGTACCGGTGAGAACAATACAGCCGCCTATACCAAGCGCCATCGGCAGAGACGCGGCGACGAGCGAGATGATGTTGACGATGGAACCCGGCTTAACGAAGTTGGGGTTTTTGATGGCGGTATAGATGATAAAAATTATCATCACTATGTACAGCGCGTTGTTCAGCAGGCTGTCGCTCCAAAAACGGCGCTTGTCCTTGCTGTCAAGCCTACGGTATTCTTCGGCAGTGCGCTGAAGATTTCTTACAGGGTTATTCATACTGCGGCCTCCTTAAACATATTTCGCGGCCAGAGTCATAATTTCTTCCTGTGTAGTGGTTCTGGCATCCACTTCCCCGGCCAGGCGGCCGCCGGACATCACAAGGATTCTGTCACATATACCCAGCAGCTCCGGCATCTCGGAGGAGACGACCAGAACAGTCTTGCCTCTGTTGGCAAGGTCGAGGATGAGCTGGTATATCTCATATTTTGCGCCCACGTCGATACCGCGGGTCGGCTCGTCGAGCAGGAGGACATCCGGCTCTGTCAGAAGCCAGCGGCCGATAATGACCTTCTGCTGGTTGCCGCCGGAGAGCGAGCGAATCTTAGTCGACTGCGACGGGGTCTTGGTGCGCATGGCGTCAATAGACCACTGCGTGTCCTTTTTCATGGACTTGCTGCTCAAGGCTATACCGAAGTGCAGGTGCTTTTTAAGGCTGGAGATGACCGTATTTTCGCGTATATCGAGAATGGAGAAAATGCCGGTGGCGCGGCGCTCTTCGGTCAGAAGGGCGAAGCCGTTTTTTATCGACTCACGGGAGTTGCGGTTGAGGCAGGGCTTCCCGTCGAGAGTTATCGTGCCGGATTTTCTTGTGGCAACGCCGAAGATGTTCTCCAGCGTCTCCGTGCGGCCGCTTCCGTCGAGGCCGGCAAGACCGAGGACTTCACCCCGGCGCGCCTCAAAGGACACATCCTTCAAAAGCGAGTACTGCGCGGTGAGGTTTTCCACCTTGAGGTAGACATCGCCGGGCTTGTTCGTTTTCTCCGGGAACTGATTGTTGAGCTCACGGCCAACCATCAGGCGGATAATTTCGTTCATCTCAAGCTCGGCAGCGGGCCTGGTGGCGACGTAGGTACCGTCACGCATGACGGTTATGTAGTCGGAAATGCGCTTTATCTCCGCCATCTTGTGCGAGATATATATGATGCCCATGCCCTTGTCACGGAGCATGTTTATAATCTTAAACAGGTGCTCCACCTCTTCCTCGGTAAGCGAGGAGGTGGGCTCATCAAAGACGATGACCTTGGAATTGTAGGAGACTGCCTTCGCAATCTCAACCATCTGCCGCTGTGAAACCGGCATAGTGCTCATAATTCTGTGCGGGTCTACATCGATGCCGAGTTCCTCGAACACCGCCATGGTGTCCTTGTACATTTTGCGCTCGTCAACCATAATCCCGCCGATTTTGGGGTAGCGGCCAAGCCAGATATTGTCCATAACAGAACGCTTGAGCGCCTGATTGAGTTCCTGATGCACCATGGCGACGCCGTTTTGCAGCGCCTCCTTGCTGCTTTTGAAATCAACCTCTTTGCCCTCAAGATATATATGGCCGCTGTCCTTGCTGTAAATACCGAAAAGGCATTTCATAAGCGTGGATTTACCGGCGCCGTTTTCGCCCATCAGGGCGTGGACAGTGCCCGCCTCCAATTCAAGCGAGACGTTGTCCAGAGCCTTAACGCCGGGAAATGTTTTGGTGATATCCGTCATTCTCAGCAGGATATCCTGTGCCATACCTTTCCCTCCCTCAGAGACATTTTGAATAGGGCAGCCGTTGATGAGCGGCTGCCCTGAAAGTTTACTGGGTCAATTATGCGGTGAACGGTGCGTATGCAACGAACAGCTTGTTGCTGAGACCCTCTGCGAGAGAGTACATATCAGCAGAGCTGACAACTGCTGCAAGAGCGTCGACCATGGAGCTGCCAGCGCCGACAGCCTCAACAGTGTTGGCAATAGCGTTAGCCATGCCCTCTGCATCCTGCTTAACGGTACCGGTCATCTTGCCGGCCTTGATGAGCTCCTGAGCGGACTCAGTAGCGTCAACACCGAACACGGGGATGGTCTTGTCGCCGCCGTTGTTGAAGCCAGCGGTCTCAAGAGCGGAGATGCAGCCTTCAGCCATATTGTCGTTGTTGCAGATGATGACTTCGATCATGTTGCCATTGGCCTCGTTGTACTGGGAGAGGTTGGTGTTCATGTAATCGGTAGCAGCCTGAGCGGACCATGCGCCGTTGAGGTCAACCTGGTAGCCGCTGGTGCTCTTCTCGTCGAAGTACTTCATTTCGGGCTTGCCAGCCTCGGCGAGAACCGCGTTTGCATCCTCAACGCCGTACTGGGTGCGGTAGATAGCCTCGACATTGGCCTCATCGCCCTTCATAAGAGCGTAAGAGATAACGCCGTCGCCATTGAGGTCAACAGCGTCGTAATTTGCAACGAGGTAATCGCCGACCATCTTGCCCTGCAGGTGGCCTGCTTCGGGAGCGTCAGTGCCGATGAAGCAGATGTTGTCGTAAGCGCCGAGGACAGTGCCTTCCTCGCCGTCGTTCTCAACAGCGCGGTTGAAGAACACCACGGGGATGCCGTTTGCGATGGACATGATTTCATTGGCAACGTCGCTGGAACCAGAGGTGACCATGTTGACAACGAGCATGTTGTAGCCGTCGGTGACAGCGGTCTGAATCTGCTCGTTCTGGGTGGTCTGGTTGTTGTTGCCGTCGAAGTCCTGATAGGTTACGCCCTTTGCATCGAGCTGAGCATCAAGTGCGGTACGGACGCTGGAAATGTAGGTGTCGCCGTAGTTGTAGTAGAACACGCCGACTTTCAGAGCGCCGTCAGCAGCCTCTGCGGGTGCTTCTGCGGGAGCCTCAGCCGCAGGAGCCTCGGTAGCGGCAGGCGCGGAGGAAGAACCGCATGCGCACAGTGCAAACACCATGCAAAGGGCCATGAGAAGTGCGAGAATCTTTTTCATCAATGTTTCTCCTTTGAATTAAATTATTTATTGCCCCCGGCAGTACACCCGCATACTGCCGCGCATCTGTAATCCCAATCA
>CAUABY010000003.1 GCA_958427375.1 uncultured Eubacteriales bacterium | reverse complement strand
GTCATGTAATAGTATTAGGCGGTAGAAACCACCCTCTACATATTACATCTTGGTTTACAATGCTGTTGCTGTCGCCCTGTAATTCGTCATCGCGTGATAAGCGGCAATAGAGGGCGGTAATTTTGTCAGACTGCCTTAACATAATTTCTGCTCCTTTCATCGGCGGGCAGTCTGCCAATACAGGATTGCTTGAAGCTATTATAGCGGCTTTCCGTTTATTCTTCAACATCTTTTTCTGCTTTTTCCTGTCCCATAAGGCGCAGAACCTTGTGGGGCAGGCTCCTTTCCCCGTCATAGCTTCCCGTAAAGCGGTAGAGCGTCCTGCCGGATTTTATCTCCACTTCCTGTTTTGGCATTTCTTGGTATAGTGGATTTTTTACCACGATATGCCCGTCCTTGATTTGCCGTTTCCGTTCCATTCCTTTCCCGTCCTTTCTTTGTTTATTAAAGTGATAAGTTTCGGAGCAAGCATAGGAAACGGGTACCCATTTCCGTAAATCTACCCGTCCGTGCTACGACTTGCCGGACAGATTTTGCTTGTTGGGAAGAATCCCAAACCCTCTTGAGAACCCTCTCACTACCTACAACACCGCACAGGGCAGTTTTGACGGAGTTTTGAGAGAAATTTTTCAAAAAAGTTTTCCTTATGCCTTACTACGGGGAAGTTTGGGAAATGCCAATGTATCAGAAGAAAATTTCTAAAAATCTTTCTTATCGGGGTAGACTGTTGTATACTGGTAAATACTTGTCCTTAAAACCGCAAGATATATGAAAAGCGGAATGAAATATCCTGCTATAATGCAGAGAGAAAGGAGGAAGCTGCAATGCCGGGGAATATCAAAAATGTAATGACGTCAATCGACTATATCGAAAGCCACCTGCACGAAAAACTGGACTTGGAAACAGTTGCGAGGGCTGTACATTATTCAAAATATCATTTACACCGAATGTTCACAGGTACGGTAGGGCTGACAATCCACGACTATGTACAACGCCGCCAGTTGACCGAAGCCGCAAAACTGCTTGTACTTTCCGACAGACCAATCCTTGAAATTGCGCTTTCTGCCGGATATGAGAGCCAGCAGTCCTTTACGGATATTTTCAAAGCCATGTATAAAAAATCTCCTAACAGGTACAGGGAGGAAGAAGAATTTTATCCATTGCAGCTAAGATATGTCTTGAATGAAAATCCTACAAATTTAGAGGGAAAAGAATGGCAGGATAAAATCGTCTTTGCAACACAGGAGGACATACCCAAATGGATAGAACTGGTTCACCTTGTCATTGACGGGTTCCCGCATCTGGACGAGAAGCAATATCTTGAACAGTTGCAGGAGTATATCAAAAACAAGCGTGCATTGATTTTGAAAGACGCTGATACGGCAATCGGGATTATGGCGTTTAACGAGGTGACGGGGAGCATTGATTTCTTTGGGGTACACCCACAGTATCGGAAAAGAGGGATAGCGAAAGCATTTTGCGAAAAGGCATTGTATGAACTTGCACGTTCCGCACAGATTAGCGTGACGACTTTTCGAGAGGGCGACAAGGCAGACACAGGCTATCGGGAGGTATGGGGAAGTCTTGGCTTTGCCGAAGCGGAACTGTTAATTGAATTTGGCTATCCGACACAGCGGTTTATACTTCACAGAGAAAAATCGGAGGGCGAGGACAATGAGTGACCTAAATCCACTATCACAGGACTTTACAATAAAATCGTTGTTGAAATTTGCATTTCCTACAATTTTGATGATGATATTCATGGGGCTGTATACAGTCGTTGACACAATTTTTGTAGCACGACTTGTAGATACAAATGCACTTTCAGCATTGAATATTGTCTGCCCTGTTATCAATCTGATTGTCGGTCTTGGAACTATGCTTGCAACAGGAGGAAGCGCGATAGTAGCACGCAAAATGGGAGCAGGAGAACAAAGTAGGGCGGCACAGGATTTTACGCTGATTATCTCAGCAGGCATCTTGCTTGGTGTATTGATTGCAGTCTTGGGGACAGTTTTTATTGACAGGATTGTCTGGGGGCTTGGAGCGAGCAGTATTCTATTTCCATACTGCAAAGAATATCTTTTCATTCTGCTGTTATTCACGCCCGCAAGTATCCTGCAAGTGCTTTTTCAAAATCTAATCGTAACAGCAGGACGCCCCGGAATGGGTATGGTGCTTGGCGTAAGCGCGGGAATCGCTAATATTTTATTGGACTATATTTTTATGGTACCGCTTCACATGGGCATTAAGGGGGCGGCGTTTGGTACAGGCATTGGCTATATGATACCGGCGGTGATTGGATTGTTTTTCTTTTCCACAAAGAAAAACAGTCTGCATTTTAGGAAGCCAGTCATAGACTTTTCCGTATTGGCTGAAAGCTGTACCAATGGTTTTTCGGAAATGGTAAGTCAGGCGGCAACAGCAGTTACAACATTCCTTTTTAACTGCATTATGATGAAACTGCTTGGAGAAAACGGGGTTGCGGCAATCACAATCATTATCTATACACAATTTTTATTGAGTGCCCTTTACATAGGTTTTTCTATGGGCGTAGCCCCTATTATCAGCTATAACTATGGGAAGCAGGATGAAAAACAGCTAAAAAATGTATTTGCAATTTGTATGCAATTTATTGTCTTTGTTTCGGTCACTGTTTTTGCAGTAGCAATTATTTTTGGTTCGCTATTGGTTCGTGTTTTTGCAGAAAAGGGAACTCCTGTTTACGAAATTGCGCGAAACGGATTTTTGATTTTCCCATTCAGTTTTCTATTTTGTGGACTGAATATTTTTACCTCTGCCACATTTACTGCATTATCAAACGGGAAGCTGTCAGCAATTTTGTCATTCCTGCGGACTTTTGGACTGATTACAGTGCTGTTGCTTACATTGCCTAATCTTTTGGGCGTAACAGGGGTATGGCTTGCAGTACCGATAGCGGAGCTAATCACTATGGTTGTAGCATTGGTTTTTCTTCATCAGAACAGAGAGAAGTATCACTACGCATAAAAGAAGATGTTCATGCCGTCTGGCGGTTAATAAAAAAACCGTTGTGTGGCGGCAAAATCATCATGCGCCAAAACAGAATAAAAGCGGCTGAACGGCGGTTTTGAAATAACAATCAAAGCCGCCGTTCTTATGTGGCAGGAAAGTTTTCATAGATATGGCGGTATTGTGAGGTACTGCTATGTCTGTTTTTTATTTCATGGGTGGTTTTGGCTATGGTGAACTATCAAAAAAATCCTGTCTTGTGGAACGGGATATTCTGCCTATGAATATGAACACACATATCATTTAGTATGTCTTAATAACTCGTATTACCCAAAAATCTATGCGGATATATCCTGCATGGATTTTTGTTGTAATAGCCCCCTACTGGGAAGAAAGGGGGTGAGAGAAAATGAGATATTCTGAACAGTTCATGGAGCATATCGAATATGCGTTCAATGTGTTCTGCAAGGTTGTCCTGCGCCATGAAGCCATTAACGCATGGCGGGATTTGAAGCGGAAAGCGGAACGGGAAATATCCCTCGACTATCTGATGTCAGAACGATATTTTGAACCGTCTGCTATGGACAGTTACTTTGAAAAACGGGACAAGCCGACTGTATTTCTTGTATTGGGAAAGGAGGTTGTCGTTGATGATGAACGGTTAGCAATGGCATTATCAAGATTGCCGCAATTAAGGCGAGAAGTCTTACTGCTTTATTACTTCATCGGCTATCGTGATGAAGCAATCGGCAGACTGTACAGGCGTTGCAGAAGTACAATAAATAGTCGAAGAAATGTTGCACTGAAACAGTTGCGGAAAGAATGGGAGAGATTGGAACATGAGGAGCAAAAAACTGATACCGTTTGAGGTAATCCAAAAAGCCGTTGCCGGAGAGCCGGAAGCGGTAGACGAAGTATTGCAGCACTACACCACATATATCAAATATCTGTCTATGTATAAGGGGCATATCAATGATGATACACAGGACAGGTTAAAAGCAAAACTGGTTGAAGCCATATTGAAATTCCGCTTCGACCGATAGGAAGTAGCAAAGACAGGAAAAGCTGTCAAGGGTAAACTTCGCGCTATGCGCCCTTGACAGCTTTTCCCGCCTTTGCTTGTGGGTAGTCAAGAGGACGAAATCAGTAAACTGCTTTCGCCCTCAATTTATTATGGGAATTGTTACGCAGTAGGGGGTATTTTGTTATTGATTTATGCGGCTTTGTGAGCATTGATATGACGGGGCAAGGGTTTTATATGTCTGCCTTCAAAAACGGCGTTCTATTGCGTAACAAAATGAAAAAGACAGGCAAGAAACGGTTTGTTTCTTACTTGTCTTTTTCTGCACCCTGTATGGCAGTTACCCTATTTCAGTTTGTTACTTGATACTGTTTTATGGGTAGCTATCATATAATAGCTCACTTTTTTCAATTGTCAACTGTCAGCTTGGGAAAAGCATAAAAAACCTGCGCCACTTCGCTGCAAGTGACACAGGTTTTTATAATGCTTAACGCACCTTCTGCTCGCAGTAGATGCAGCGGTGGATATTATGCTGCGCATCGACGAGCTTTGCAAGCGGGGCAAGCTCCTGCTCGGTGCTGGTGATGCAGCGGGGATTGGTGCAGCGGAAGCTCTCGCTGAGGGTCAAGCCCTCGGTTCTCTGCTCTCGCACGGGGTTTTTGGCCTCTTCAAGGAGCTTGAGTATGAGTGCCATGCGCATATACTTGCCGTTGAGCGCCTGACGGAAATAGGCCGCGCGCGGGTCATCATCGACCTTGACGCTTATCTCATTGACGCGCGGCAGGGGGTGGAGAATGCACATGTCGGGCTTTGAGCTCTCAAGCTTTTCGGGCGTGAGGATATAGCTGTCCTTCAGGCGCTCATAGGTCTCCCAGCTGTCAAAGCGCTCGCGCTGGATGCGCGTCATATAGAGAACGTCGAGCTTGGGCATGGCATCATCAAGGCTCGCGGTCTCCTCATAGGGGATATGCTTGGGGTCGAGGTCGTTATAGCGGACATAGTTCGGCAGCTTCAGCTCTTCCGGGGAGATGAGCACAAAGCGGATGCCCTCATAACGGCTCATGGCCGCGATTAGAGAGTGAACCGTGCGGCCGTATTTCAAGTCGCCGCAGAGGCCGATGGTGAGGTTGTTGAGCCTGCCCTTTTCGCGGGAGATGGTCAACAGGTCGGCAAGCGTCTGCGTGGGGTGGAAGTGCCCGCCGTCCCCGGCATTGATGACGGGGATGGAGGCGTTCATCGACGCGACGAGCGGCGCGCCCTCCCTGGGGTGGCGCATGGCGATTATATCGGCATAGCAGCTTATAATCTTCGCGGTGTCGGCAACGCTCTCGCCCTTGGAGGCGGAAGATGAGCTCGCCTCAGAAAAGCCGATAACACTGCCGCCAAGCTCGTGCATTGCCGCTTCAAAGCTCAGGCGGGTTCTGGTGGAGGGCTCGAAAAAGAGTGTGGCAAGCTTTTTATAGCGGCACTTCTCCCGATACTCCTCCGGCCTTGCGATAATGTCCTTCGCGGTGGCTATAAGCTCATCAATCTCTTCAACAGAAAGGTCAAGAATATCTATTAAGCTTCTCATTTCTTGGCCCCATTCACAGCAAGATAGTTTTTAATGCGCACAACGTTCTCGGCGTTGGCCTCGTCCTCTTCAAGGTACTCGATGATGTCATACACATCGACCACGGAGTAGACAGGGAAGCCAAACTCCTCCTCGACCTCCTGCATCGCGCTCTTGTCGGTCTGCCCCTTTTCCTTGCGGTCGACCATGACGAAAGCCGCGGCAACCTTGACACCCTCAAGCCCGCTCAAAATGGCCATGCTCTCACGTATGGCGGTGCCTGCGGTGATAACATCCTCAGTGATTACAACCTGCTCACCCGCCTGCGGCACATAGCCGACAAACACACCGCCCTCGCCGTGGTCCTTGGCCTCTTTGCGGTTAAAGAAGAAAGGCAGGTCAAGTCCTTCGCGCGCAAGCGCGACGGAGGCGGAGACGGCGATAGAGATACCCTTATAGGCGGGGCCATAGAGCACCGCACGCTTGCCGCCGAGCTTTTCTCTGTAGGCCTTGGCGTAAAACTCGCCGAGCCTTGCTATCTGAGCGCCGGTCTTAATCTCACCGGCGTTGATGAAATACGGTATCTTTCTGCCGCTTTTCGCGGTGAAGTCGCCGAACTTGAGCACATTTGCGCTCTTTAAGAAGTCAATAAATTCTCTCTTATAGCTTTCCATTTTTATCTCCTATCAGTCGCAGAACTCTCTAACACAGCGCTCATATGCCGCGACAGGGTCAGCCGCCGCCGTGATGGGACGGCCGACGACGATATAGTCAGAGCCGATGGCCTTGGCGTCAGCCGGGGTCATAACGCGCTTCTGGTCGCCCACCTCGCCGTCAGCAAAGCGGACGCCGGGGGTCACGGTGAGAAAGTCCGCGCCGCACCTGTCGTGTACCTTTCCGGCCTCAAGCGGGGAGCAGACAACGCCGTCAAGTCCGGCGGCGCGGGCAGTCTTTGCATAGTGCATGACGACCTCGTCAATGGGCGCGTGTATCATCAAATCGCGCTCCATGCTCTCCTGGTCGGTGGAGGTAAGCTGGGTGACGGCGATGAGCAGGGGGCGTGTCCCGTCCGGGCGGGTGAGGCCTTCGAGAGCCGCCGTCATCATGGCGGTTGTCCCGGCGGCGTGGAGATTGCAGATATCCACATCAAGGCAGCTGAGAACAGCCATTGCCTTTTTTACGGTGTTGGGGATGTCATGCAGCTTGAGATCGAGAAAAATCTTGTGGCCGCGCGCCTTAATCTGGCGCACTATCTCAGGCCCCTCGGCGTAATACAGCTCCATGCCGATTTTGACAAAGGGCTTTCTGCCGGTGAACTTATCAAGGAAAGCGAACACCTGCTCAGCACTTGAAAAATCGCAGGCGACTATGACGTCCTTACCCATTATTAGCTCCTCCTACTATCTCTTTTAATGTATTTATATGGTATTTATCCATGACGCGGGGCAGATCACGGATTATATTGAGGCATGCGCGGGGGTCTATGAGATTGGCCGCGCCTACCTCAACCGCTGTCGCGCCCGCGAGCAGCATTTCTATAACATCCTCCGCCGTGCTGATGCCGCCCACGCCGATGACCGGGATTTTGACCGCCCGCGCAACCTGATACACCATGCGCAGAGCGACCGGGAACACCGCGGGGCCGGAAAAGCCGCCGGTTACATTGGCGAGCACCGGCTTTTTTGTATTGAGGTCGATGCGCATACCAAGGAGTGTATTGATTAAGCTGACAGCGTCCGCCCCGGCCTGCTCGCAGGCACAGGCGATGGCGGCAATGTCCGTCACATTGGGGGAGAGCTTTATAATTACAGGCTTGGTGGTGACCTTTTTCACCGCCGCCGTGACCTCAGCCGCGGCCTCCGGGCAGGTGCCAAAGCTCATGCCGCCGCCGTGTACGTTCGGACAGCTGACGTTGACCTCCAGCCAGCCGACCTGCTCCTCCTTATCGAGCCTTGCACAGACTTCCGCATATTCATCTATGGAAAAGCCGCTTACATTGGCAATAACCGGCTTATTGAAGCACTTTTTAAGCTTTGGCAGTTCTTCCGTTATCACCTTGTCAACGCCGGGATTTTGCAGCCCCACGGCGTTTAACAGGCCGGAGGTACACTCGGCGATGCGCGGGGTGGGGTTTCCAAAGCGCGGCTCGCGCGTTGTGCCTTTGAAAGAAAAAGTGCCAAGCTCGTTTATATCGTAAATTTCCGCAAACTCATAGCCATAGCCGAAGGTGCCGCTGGCGGGGATGACGGGGTTTGCAAGCCCAATGCCGCACAAGTTTACGCTCAGTCTGTCCATAGAATTTCCTCCTTGAGCATGACGGGGCCGTCCTTGCAGATGCGCTTTGTACCGGTGAGGGTCTTGCATGAGCAGCCCATACACGCGCCGAAGCCGCAGCCCATGCGCGCGTCAAAGCTTAATTGGCCGGACGTGGGCGCGGCCAGGGACACAGCCTTGAGCATGGCCTCCGGACCACAGGCGTAAAAGTGGCTGTAGTCCATACCGTCCATGGCGGCGGTGACAAAGCCGCGCGTACCATAGCTGCCGTCCGCCGTGGTGACTGTGACGGCACAGCCGAGCGCCCTGAACTCGTCCTCATAAAAAACCTCGTCCGCCGTATTGAAGCCGAGGATAGCGGATACGTGCCTGCCCTGTGCGCGCAGGCGCTTTGCAAGGCCGTACATGGGCGATACGCCCGCGCCGCCGCCGATGAGCAGCGGGCTTGTCCCGCTCAAGTCCATATTAAAGCCATTGCCGAGGCCGGTGAGCACGTCAAGCGTGTCACCGGGCTTCATGCGGGCAAGCTTCTCCGTGCCCTTGCCGACGATGGCATAAATTATAGAGAAGCACTCCCCGTCCCAATCGCAGACGGAGATTGGGCGGCGGAGGAAAAGTCCCTCAAGCTTTATATTCACGAACTGGCCGGGGTTTACGATTGCCCCGGTGTCCCCGCACAGGGTGAGCCTGTTGGTGTTTAGCGCGAGGGGGATGTTTTCAACTATCCCAAATACCGCTTGTCTCATGGCACACATCACTCCGCGTCGATAGTGGAGATGCGGTTGGTTATCTCATCCAAAACGTCAAGCACGATGCGCACGGTGTCAAGCGAGGTGAACACGGTCACGCCGTTTTCAACAGCGCAGGAGCGGATGGCAATGCCGTCATGCGTGTGGGAGACGTGGAGGATGGAGCGGGTATTGATGACGTATGCGACATAGCCCGCGCGGATGGACTCAAGTATCTCATCACTGCCCTCGCTGATTTTGCCGCGAACGCGGGTGCGGATGCCGTGCTCCTTGAGGAAGCGCGCGGTGCCCGCGGTGGCTTCGATATTAAAGCCCATGTCATAGAAGCGGCGGATGAGGGGCAGCGCCTCCTCCTTATCCTCATCGGCAATGGTGGCAAGCACCGTGCCGTAATTTTGAAGCTGCATGCCGGCGGCCTGCATAGCCTTGCACACCGCGCGGTGGAGCTTGCGGTCATAGCCGATAGCCTCGCCGGTGGACTTCATCTCTGGGGAGAGATAGGCGTCAAGCCCGCGAATCTTGTTGAAGGAGAACACAGGCACCTTGACATACCAGCGCTTCTTCTCGTCGGGATAGAGCTTGAAGATGCCCTGCTCCTTGAGGCTGATGCCGAGAATGGCGTTGGTGGCAATATCCGCGAGTGAGTAGCCGGTGGCCTTGCTGAGGAAGGGCACCGTGCGCGAGGAACGGGGGTTGACCTCGATTATATACACATTGTCCTGCTTATCGACAATGAACTGGATATTGTAAAGGCCGACAATGCCGATGCCAAGGCCGAGCTTCTTTGCATAGCTGAGGATGGTGCCCTTGACCTTGTCGGAGATGCTGAAGGGCGGGTAGACGCTTATCGAGTCGCCGGAGTGAACGCCGGTGCGCTCGACAAGCTCCATGATGCCGGGGACGAACACATCCTGCCCGTCGCAGATCGCGTCGACCTCGACCTCCTTGCCGGAGATATATTTATCGACCAGCACGGGCTTCTCCGGGTCGACGGCGAAAGCGCGCGCGAGGTACTGTCTCAGCATCTCCTCATCAGCGACTATCTCCATCGCGCGGCCGCCGAGGACAAAGCTTGGACGCACGAGCACGGGGAAGCCGATTTCGCTTGCGGCCTTCACGCCGTCCTCAATATTCAGCACGGCACAGCCCTTGGGCTGCGGGATGCCGAGCTCAAGCAGCAGCTTTTCAAAAGCGTCGCGGTTTTCGGCCCTGTCGATGGCTTCACAGTCGGTGCCGATTATGTTTGCGCCGCGCTCAAGCAGGGGTTCGGCAAGGTTGATGGCGGTCTGGCCGCCGAGGGAGGCAATAACGTCAGTGCAGCCCTCAAAGTTGAGCACGTTTATAACATCCTCCGGCGTGAGCGGCTCGAAATAGAGCTTGTCGGCGGTTGTATAGTCTGTGGAGACGGTTTCCGGGTTATTGTTGATGATGATGGCCTCAAACCCGGCCTGCTTGATGGTGCTGACGGCGTGGACAGTGGAGTAGTCAAACTCAACGCCCTGACCGATGCGGATAGGGCCCGCGCCGAGAACTATCTTCTTTGCCTTGTCGGTGACAGCGGAGGCGTTCTCGCCGGTGTAGCTGGAGTAGAAATAGGGGATGTACGCGCCGGTATGACAGGTGTCGACCATGC
Organism: uncultured Eubacteriales bacterium; assembly: GCA_958427375.1. Lineage (GTDB taxonomy): Bacteria > Bacillota > Clostridia > Oscillospirales > Oscillospiraceae > Limivicinus. The sequence goes on along the minus strand of CAUABY010000003.1, from coordinate 18,677 downwards.
GGTAGACGGGGGTAATCTTGTTATCAAGGCGCAGCTTCCACACGGACATCTCGTCCATATTCCAGAGCTTTGCAATGTACTTGTCGGAAAAGCCCATGCGCTTGGCCTCTTTGAGCGCGGCAAGATCACCGACATCGGCCGCGAGCACGGCTTCATAGTCGGTTATCTTTTTTATGGTCTCAAGGAAGTAGGGTGTTATCATGGTGACGCGGTGCAGCTCATCCACCGACACGCCGAGGCGCAGGAGCTGGGCGATAGCGTAAATATTGTCATCGCGGAACTCCGAAACATAGTCCATGAGCTCTTCAACGCTCTTGTCGTCAAACTTCGGCATATGGAAGTGGCACACGCCGATTTCCAGCGAGCGCACGGCCTTCAAAAGGCACTCTTCAAGATTGCTGCCGATGCCCATGACCTCACCGGTGGCTTTCATCTGCGTGCCGAGGGAGTTTTTGGCGGTGGCGAACTTATCAAAGGGGAAGCGCGGGAGCTTGGCCACAATATAGTCAAGCCGCGGCTCAAAGGCGGCGTTGGTATTGGCTATCTTTATCTCTTCCAGCGTCATGCCGACAGCTATTTTCGCCGTGACGCGGGCTATCGGGTAGCCAGATGCCTTGGATGCGAGCGCGGACGAGCGCGACACGCGGGGGTTGACCTCGATGAGGAAGTACTCGGAGCTGTTGGGGTTGAGCGCAAACTGCACGTTGCAGCCGCCCTCAATCTTCAGCGCGCGGATTATCTTGATGGCACTGTCGTTGAGCATCTTCAAATCATGGTCGCTGAGCGTCATAATGGGCGCGACGACGATAGAGTCCCCGGTGTGTACGCCGACAGGGTCAACATTTTCCATGCCGCAGATGGTGATTGCGTGATCCTCACCGTCGCGCATGACTTCAAACTCAATTTCCTTGTAGCCCCTGACACTCTTTTCAACCAGCACCTGATGCACGGGGGACATACGGAAAGCGTTGGTCGCAACCTCGATAAGCTCCTCCTCGTTGTAGGCAAAGCCGCCGCCCGTGCCGCCGAGCGTGAATGCCGGGCGCAGAACCACAGGGTAGCCGATGTCATTGGCGGCTTTCTTGGCGTGCTCAAGGTCATAGGTTATCTCGGAGGGGATAACAGGCTCTCCTATCTCCTGGCAGAGCTCTTTGAAAAGCTCTCTGTCCTCGGCGCGCTCAATGGAGCTGCTGGAGGTGCCCAGAAGCTCAACGCGGCACTCGCGCAATATGCCCTTTTTCTCCAGCTGCATGGCGAGGTTGAGCCCCGTCTGTCCGCCGATGCCGGGGATAATGGCGTCAGGGCGCTCATAGCGGAGTATCTTTGCCACATATTCAAGCGTCAGCGGCTCCATATAGACCTTGTCCGCAATGGTGGTGTCGGTCATAATTGTGGCGGGGTTTGAGTTGACGAGCACGACCTCATAGCCTTCCTCCTTGAGAGAGAGGCAGGCCTGTGTGCCGGCATAGTCAAACTCGGCCGCCTGACCGATGACGATGGGGCCGGAGCCGATAATCATAATCTTCTTCAAATCAGTACGCTTAGCCATAATATCCTCCAAATTATATATTTTCTCTCCAGACGAGCCGCCCGCCGCAGACTGTCGCCATGCAGCGGCCCTGAACCGGCCAGCCGGAAAACGGGGTTGCTCTGCCCATGCTTTTAAACTCGGCCGGGTCAACCGTATATGCTCTGTTCAAATCCCAGATGGAAAAATCAACGCCGAGCGGGATATTAAACCGCCTGCGCGGATTGACAGTCAAAAGCTCCACGAGCTTTTTAAGGCTTATTACGCCGGGCAGCACAAGCTTTGTGTACAGAACCGGAAACGCCGTTTCAAGCCCCACAACGCCAAAGGCGCTCTTTTCAAGGCCGCGCGCCTTCTCATCCGCCGAGTGTGGCGCGTGGTCGGTGGCTATCATATCTATAGTGCCGTCGCAAAGCCCCTCGATAAGCGCCTCGCGGTCGGCACGGGAGCGGAGCGGCGGGTTCATCTTGAATCTGCCGTCCTCCCGCAAATCCTCATCGTCCATGGTGAGGTAGTGCGGCCCCGTCTCACAGGTGACATTGAGCCCATCCGCCTTGGCCGCGCGGATAAGCGCGACGCTCTCCTTTGTGGAAATATGGCAGACATGATAGGCCGCGCCTGTGTCGCGCACAAGCTCAAGGTCGCGCTCAATCTGCCCCCACTCGCTCTCCGAGCAGATGCCGCGGTGGCCGTGTGCACGCGCATAGTCGCCGTCATGGATATAGCCGCCGCGCAAAAGCGAATTGTCCTCGCAGTGCGCCGCTATAATCTTGCCCAGTGCCTTTGCCTTGAGCATCGCCTTGCGCATCATTTCCCGGCTCTGCACTCCCCTGCCGTCATCCGAAAAGGCTATGGCCTTCGGCGCCATCGCCTCAAGCTCGGCAAGCTCCTCGCCGCGCTCGCCGCGCGTTATCGCGGCATAGGGGTAGACGTTTATGAGCGCGGTTTTGTCTATAAGCGCCTGCTCCGCGGCAAGGTTCTCCGCGCTGTCAGGCACCGGGTTTAAGTTCGGCATGGTACACACCGCGGTATAGCCGCCGCGCGCCGCCGAGGAGCTGCCCGTTAATATCGTCTCTTTATATGAAAATCCCGGCTCACGGAAATGCACATGCACATCACAAAAGCCGGGAAAAATTACGTATTCAGGAGAATTAAAAACACTGAGACTGTCAGATTTCAGACAGTTCAAAACGGGAACACCGATATCAGGCTGGGCAGTGAGCTTCATAATATCAGCTGCGCGACGCATCATCGTAAATGTCTCCTTCTCTGTTTTAGGCATTACTCAAAATTGCCGCGAGATATTATGCCACAACGTGCCGCTCTTGTCAAGCCTTATTATACGACGCGCCCTGAAGATTCAAAAAGCGCGGCATAGGCTCAATATGCACCTTGTCAAACTCGCCGGAGCACTCCCCGTCGAGCGACCATGTGAGGCCGGGCGAATTTATAACATCCACGCTCCTGGCTTGGAAGAAAGAGATGAGCGGGCAGGTGTATTTCTGCGTGAGGATGGCGGAGATAATCTCATTGAGCTCAATAATGGTCTCCGGCATTTTTACAAGCAGCACCTCAAAAACGCCGTCCGCCGTGTCCACCAAGTCAGCGGGGAGGGTTATCGTGCCCGCGACAGAGGTGGAGTTGCACACCGCGCCAAAGATATAGTCGCCCTCGTATACCTCGCCCGTATCGGTGGTGAAGCTGAGGTGTTCAGGCTTGATTTTATATAGATCCCGTATCGCGTCAAGGATATATGCCGTGTGGCCAAGGGTGTTTTTCAGCCGCTGGTCGGTGGTATACGAAAGCCACGAGAACGCGCCGAAAGCTGCCACGTACGAGAAGTACTTATCCCCGAAGCGGCCTATGTCATAGCGCCGCATGCGCCCGTCCGCGATGTTATGCGCGGCAGTCGGAATGTCGGTGGAGAGCTGGTGGGAGTTTGCAAAGTCATTCGTGCTGCCGCAGGGGATATAGCCAAGGGGTACATCAATCTCCTCCTCGGCAAGGCCGGTGAGCACCTCGTTCAATGTGCCGTCGCCGCCGGTGCAGACAACAAGGTCATATCTGCGACCATGAGTTTTGACAAACTCCGTCGCCTCGCCGCGGCAGGAGGTTATGAATGTGCTGACAACATAGCCCGCGTCCATCAGGCTGCGGATAATCTGCGGGATGTACTTGAGCACCAGCCGCTTGCCGGAGACGGGGTTTATGATGAGCATTGCTTTTTTGTCAAGAGTTTTGGAAACACTGTCCATATGTTCTCCTTTCAGGGTAAAACGCCGTGACTATTACGCGCCGAATCCGAAAATGAAAAGGCAGATATACGCCGTCGGGATTGAGAAGAGCAGGCTGTCCGCGCGGTCAAACATGCCGCCGTGGCCGGGGATGAGATTGGAGAAGTCCTTAACGCCTATCATGCGCTTTACAAGTGACTCGGCAAGGTCGCCAATCTGCCCCATGGTGGAGGCCACGCCGCAGGTCAGTACGCACAGCCACAATGGGATATTCGGGCAGAGCCCAGGAATGAAGTAGATGATAACGCCGGTGACGAGGGAGGAGAGAAAGCCGCACACACAGCCCTCAACCGTCTTATTGGGGCTGACCGTGGGCGCGATGTGGTGCTTGCCGAAGCGCTTGCCGCCGAAAAGGGCGAAACTATCGCACACCCAAGTGGCAAAACAGGCCAGAACATACACATCCAGCCAGCAGTCACTCACGGCAATCATCATCAAAAGGCCGAAGATGAAGCAAGGGTAGGCAAGCCCCATGATGGTATACACCGCACCGTCACCGGAGACGCGGTGGCGAATGATGCCGTCGAGCAGGGCGAGATAAATCCCGCCCGCCATGCAGGCGATATACGCCGTCGCCCCGGCGTGGAAAATCGCCAGAAGCGCCTGCGCGCCGATATAGGTGAACATGACCCACGCGCCGCAGTGTACATCCAGCTTTTCATAGTTGCGGCTGAGCTCATACGCGCAGAGTATGCCCGCAACGGCGAACAGCAGCACCCTTGTAAACTCCGACAGCAGCACGCAGGTAAGCGCCACTGCCAGCATAACTATCGCGGAAATAACTCTATCTTTCACGTTTTCCTCTTTCTGCCTGTCATTTCTTCGTAAGCTTTGGCGCGAAACACGCCCAAGCACGCACACTGGCTGTAGTTCTTAATAGTTCTTAATTTTTTTAATAATAACACATTTTCCGGCCATGCTCAATACACAGCTTTGGGGATTTGCTGAATTTTATAATAAGACTTTTAATATTTTACACTTTATTAACCACGCTCTAATCTCGCTCCCACGCAAAAAACTGCCGCCGCGCCTATTGTGCATCCGTTTCGACTGTGATATTATAAATTACAACCTTTACAAAAACTAAGGGGAATTGTCAAATGTATAAGGATAGAAAGATTTGGATAGCTCAGTCTGACCGCCCGCTCTACATGCTGCCGCAGATGGCGAACCGCCATGGGCTCATCGCCGGCGCGACCGGCACCGGCAAAACCATTACCATGAAGGTATTGGCGGAGTCTTTTTCCGATATGGGTGTGCCGGTATTCATGGCCGATGTCAAGGGTGACCTCTCCGGCATGTGCAGGCGCGGCGAGGACAGCGCTGACATGCGCGAGCGCATTGTGCGCTTCGGGCTGGACGGCTTTGAGTACAAAGCCTACCCCACCCGCTTCTGGGATATATTCGACAAGGACGGCATCCCCGTGCGCGTGACCGTGTCCGACATGGGGCCGGTGCTGCTCTCGCGCCTGCTGGGGCTGACCGAGGTGCAGTCCGGGGTTTTGAACATAGTGTTCCGCGCGGCGGACGACAATGAGCTGCTGCTCATTGACCTTAAGGATCTGCGCGCAATGGTGCAGTTTGTGGGCGAGCACCGCTCCGAGTTCACCACGCTCTATGGCAACGTATCCTCCGCTAGTGTTGGCGCTATACAGCGCGCACTGCTCGCCTTTGAGGACGAGGGCGGAGATCTCTTCTTTGGCGAGCCGTCGCTCAACATAAAAGACTGGATGCGCACAGACGAGAACGGGCGCGGCTACATCAATATTCTTGCCGGTCAGCGCCTCATCCAGAGTCCCACGGTATACGGCACCTTCCTGCTGTGGATGCTGACCGAGCTTTTTGAGAAGCTGCCCGAAGTGGGCGACCTTGAAAAGCCGCGCATGATATTCTTCTTTGACGAGGCGCACTTACTGTTCTCCGCCTGCCCCAAGGCACTGCTGCAGAAGCTTGTGCAGGTCGTCAAGCTCATCCGCTCCAAGGGCGTGGGCGTATACTTCATAAGCCAGAGCCCGTCCGACATTCCCAATGACGTGCTCGCCCAGCTTTCAAACCGTGTGCAGCACGCGCTGCGCGCCTATACTCCCGCCGAGCAGAAAGCCGTGCGCGCCGCCGCGCAGGCGTTCAGGGCAAACCCCGGTTTTGACACCGAGACCGCGCTCATGGAGCTCGGTGTAGGAGAGGCGCTTGTGAGCTTCCTTGACGAGGAGGGCATTCCCACCGTTGTGGAACGGGCAAAGATTCTGCCGCCGCAGAGCCTGATGGGGCCTGCCGAGGACGGCTGCATTGAGAAGCTTGTGAACGCGGACGAGTTTGACCTCAAGTACCGCGAGAGTGTGGACAGAGAGTCCGCTTATGAGATAATCACCGCCGCGAATGAAGAGCTTGAGCGCCAGCGCATCGCCGATGAAGAGGCGGAGGCGGCTGAAAAGCAGCGTCAAAAGGAGGAGGCTGCCGCTGAAAAGCAGCGCCAGAAAGAGGCCGCTGCCGCCGAGAAACAGCGTCTCAGAGAAGAGGCGGCTGCCGAGAAGCAGCGTCAAAAGGAGGAGGCCGCGCGCATAAAGGCGGCGGAAAAGGCCGCGGTTGAGCGCAAGAAGGTGGCCGAGCGCGCCGTGAAAAGCGCCGCGTCCTCCATCGCGGGCTCGCTGAGCACTAACCTTGTAAACTCTGTCTTAGGCGGCAGGAAGAAGAGCAGCAAGGCAATAGCCGGGCAGGCCGCGAAGAGCGCGATGAGCTCTCTCGCCCGCTCCGGCTCAAACGCCATCGTCCGCGGGCTCTTCGGAAACAAGAGGTAACGATATACGATAAGCGCCATTGCGGTTTCACCCGTAATGGCGCTTTTTCCTTTTAATACACCTGCTTTTTGCGATAGGTGGAGTAGATAATCCGTATCAGCAGCACAGACAGGGCGGCATACAGTGTCAGCAGGATTGGCACGGCGAGGGTAATATGCCCGCCGAGCTCATAGATGCTGAAAAGCTTCACCGCCTGATTAATCTGCAAGAGCTGATCAGGCATAAGTCCCATAACGCGGGTAAAAACGGGTAGGCTTATATCGCCCAAAAAGGCGGGTAGGAAAATCAGCACAAAGGGCACGATGACGGCGAGCACCGCGGAATTTATCTTGGCAGAGACCAGCATCGTCAGCAAAGCCATGAACAGGCAGCCGATATACCCGCCCGCGGCGGTGAGTATGTACTCCTGCAGATTCGTGATATGGTAAAGGCTCTTCCAGTTGGTGAAGTAGGCCTGTATGGGGCAGTGCGCGCCGTCCGCGCCGAGAATAGTGAGCACAAGCGCCGTGTACAGCAGCATCACCGCCCAGTAAAGCACCGACACTAAAATAAGTCCCGCCTTTATCTTCGCCGCGACCGCCCTGTCGCGCCCATAGCAGCTGGCGTACAAAACCGCGCTTGACTTCTGCTGAAACTCGGATGCGAAGATACCCGCGCAGAGGAAGCAGAGGACAAAGGTGACTATCATATTAACAGCAGGGGCATATTCCAAAAGCGACTTCCAGCCGCCCTGATAGTCATAGTAAAAGGGTGTTTTCAGCGTTTTATAGTTGTTCAGCAGGTATTCCCGCTCCTTTTCCGTAAACTGATTCTTAGCGTCAGTATTCAGCCACTCTTCCAGACTTTTGATTCTGTTTGAATAGAAGTTTGCGGCATCCTCCGGGCGCAGTGTGTCAATCGCGTAATAGTTATAGTCGTTAAAGCCGCTGTAGGCAAAGGCCATAAGGCTTCGTACATCGGAATATCCGCGCTCCCAGCCGTATGCTATATTATTCTGACGATAGTCATCCGACTGTGCCTGCGGCGTTTGCGAGATGCGGATATGATTTTCAATAATCTTTCTGAGTTGCTGCTCCGTCAGCTCTCCCGCCCATTCTTTTTTATCTTCTCTGACCTTTGCAATGGCCGCGAAACCTGTAAACCGTTCGCCGTTTTCATCCACACAATGGTTTTCCTGAATTATTGCATACAGCACGACCGACAGCAGCACAGCAAGCACCGCCAGCACCACCACAAAGCGCTTCGTGGGCAGAATTTTTTTCAGCTCGTAATACGTCATTTATCCTGTCCTCCCGTCTCGCTGAAATAGTACAAGAAAGAGTCCTCCAAGTTCATGCGCTCCTCCCTTGCGCCGGGGCTGGGCGGTGTTTGCGAGAGGAGGCGAAGCTCCGCGCCGTTTTGCAGCGCCTTGACGTTGGCAACGCGATATTTTCGCTCCCAAGCCTCCGCCTCGTCCTTTCGCACTGCACAGCTCCACACCTTTGTCGGCACGGAGTTCACTATCTCCTGCTGTGTTGCGGCATGGCTTATCTTTCCGTCCTTCATCAGCAGGATTTTGTCTGCGATATACTCCACGTCCGACACAATATGCGTGGATAAGAGCACCAGCCGCTCCCGCGACAGCTCGCTAATCAAATTGCGAAAGCGAATGCGCTCGTTGGGGTCAAGCCCCGCTGTCGGCTCGTCAAGCACCAGTATTTTCGGGTCATTCAGCATGGCCTGAGCTATCCCGGCGCGGCGCTTCATGCCGCCGGAGAGCTTCTTCATCTTCCTGTCCTTGACTTCCGCAAGCCCCACCTGCCGCAGAAGCTCCGGAATACGCCGTTTCGCAAGCGCCGGGCGGATGCCCTTGATTGAGGCGACATAGCCCAAATAGTCCTCAACCGAAAACTCCGGGTAGAAGCCAAGCTCCTGCGGCAGATAGCCCAGCACACGCCGATACGCGCCGTCGAGCTGAAAAATGTCCTGCCCGTTGCAGGTAATTGCGCCGGAGGTCGGGCGGATGAGCGTGCAGAGCATGCGCATGAGCGTGGTTTTGCCCGCGCCGTTCACGCCCAGCAGCCCGTACACCCCGTTATGCATCTCAAGGCTGATATTATCCACGGCTTTTACGCCCTGAAATTCCTTTGTCAGATTCGTTATTTTAATTTCCATAGCTGCTCCTTTAGCTTAATGTTTCGCAGTAATTTATGTTTCCCCTGCACACGCGCGCGGCACTGTAGACAGCGAAGATAAAAGACACCGCCAGCATCGCAAGCCACATCGGCGCTGTTATCCGCTCATATATGTCGTTATTCAGCACCAAAAGCAGCAGCGCCGCGGCACAGCCGCCGCAGAGCACAAGCCCTGAAAAGAGGCTGAAATTCCGTCTGCTTTGCAGCACCATAAAGCAGACGCCGCAGGTCAGATTCAGCGGCAGGACAAACTGAACGAGAAAGTCCATCGCGGCGATGCGTAGGGTGAACGCGCTGAGCGTGCAGAAAGCGGTCAGCAGGCAGATATCCGCCATGCCGAAGATGATCAGGCGCGCCGCGTAAATTTTCCGCAGTGGAAAATATGCCGCGCCCTCCACCTCCATGGCGTTGCAGCTTCGGTTTTTCCACAGCTCCGGCAGAATCAATATGCCGAAAAACGGCGTCAGCACACCCATGCAGCGGCGCTGATACCAGTCACTCCGCGACCAGTACAAAAGCAGCCACAGTATAAGCAGCACAAGCCCCTGCGCGAACCACCAGCGCTTTTGTATATACGCGCCCTGCTGATACAGGAATTCAAGCCATGAAAGCTCCCCGTTCTCCTCCCCCTGCCAGAAGGCCTCCTTGGATTTTTCAACCGTCCGCCGCAGTTTTTCCTCATCCACCGCGCACTCTCCCCGCGCCTGCCCACAAGCTTTGAGCATTTTTTCAAGCTTCACTACAGCACCGCCTCTCCGATATAGTTTTTAAGTAGTTCTTTCGCCTTTTTTAGCCGGTATTTCACGAGCGGAAGCCCAATGCCGATAATCTCCGCCGTCTCCCTCAGCTTGAGATTTTGGAAGTAGTACAGGATTACGACCTCTCTCAGCTCGTCCGGCAGGCTTTTGACAGCCTGCTCAATATCAAGCCTGCGCTCCACCGCCGCGAACGCGTCCTCCGTCTCCGCCGCCACGCCGCCCGGAGGTATGCCGTCAGGCGTGATTTCATCCAGCGGCAGCTCGCGCTTGATTTTATAGCTGTCGCGGCATAGATTCCCCGCGATAACATAGAGGTAATTTGCAAGCCGACCGCTGTGGCGATAGCTTCTGAGGGATTTGAAAAAGCGCTCAAAGGTCTCCTGCGTCAAGTCGTCCGCGAGCTCGCTTGAGCATATGTGACAGCGGCAGTAGCTGAGAATGCGCGGGTAGTATTTGTACACAAACTGCTCAAGCGCGGCCTCGTCGCCGTTTTTCATCTTTTGGATTAGCAGAAAATCCACGTCCACGGTCTGCTACCTCCTTCCCGCCCGGCTTTTTGCGGGCTTCATTATATATAACGATTGAGGATTAAAAAAAGATAGCCATAAAATATGCACCGTCTGAGAAAAAAGTCTCTGGCGGTGCGTATTTTATGATTTACTTTTTTTATTTAAGTACTCTTTCAGATACAAAACCGCCTGACGGTAGCCGTCGAGGCCGAGGCCCATATAGGTCTTGACGCAGGCCATCCCCGCGTAGGAGATTTGGCGGAAGTCCTCGCGCTTGCTCACGTCCGAGATATGCACCTCGACCGCCGGGAGCGCGACCGCCTTGAGCGCGTCAAGGATGGCGACGCTGGTGTGCGTATAGGCCGCGGGGTTTATGACAATGCCGTCAAACACGCCGTATGCCTGCTGGATTTTGTCCACTATCGCGCCCTCGTGATTTGACTGGAAAAGCTCCACGCCGATTTTCTCCTCAGCGCAGGTGTCCTCCACAAGCTTTGTCAGCGCGGCATAGTCCTGCCTGCCGTAAATATCCGGCTCGCGCAGGCCGAGCATGTTGATGTTTGGCCCGTTTATGACGAGTATTTTCATCCCAGTGCCTCCACAACCTGCTCCACGGTCTCTTCGATAGTGCCGTTATTGTCTATCTCAAAGTCGGCAAAGCGGGCATATCTATCCTTGCGCGCCGCGTACAGCGCCTCAAGCGAGCCGCGCTGAGAGAGGGGTCTGCCGTCCGTGGGCAGGCGGTCAAGGTCGCGCCGGAGCCAGAAGATAAGGCCGTTTTGGTGCAAAAGCGGGTAGTTTTCCGGTCTCGTGATACAGCCGCCGCCGGTTGCGATGATAATGCCGGACCTTTTGCCGAGCTCGCCGATGGCCGCTGTCTCCTGGCGGCGAAACTCCGCCTCGCCGCTCTCCGTTATTATCTGCGCCGCTGACTTGCCCACAGTCTCGCGCACGAGCACGTCACTGTCGAACACCGGGCGGCCGAGCCGCGCGGCGAGCCTTTCGGAGATAGTCGTCTTGCCTGAGCCAGGCATGCCGATGAGGATGATGTTCTGCATGTCGCGGAGCATCGCGTCACGGATGCGCGGTATCTCACTGTCGGGCAGGGTTTTGCCCATGAACAGTTCCGCGCTTCGCTTGGCCTGCGCAACCAGCATATAAAGCCCGCCGGCGCTGGGCAGTCCGAGTTCCTCCGCTTGCAGCAGCAGTGCCGTGCGCGCGGGATTATACACGATATCGAGTACGCCCTCAAGCTTGGGGAAGCCGCGCAAATCAACCGCCGAAACGCCGGTTTTGGGGTACATGCCGCAGGGTGTGGCGTTGACAATGACCTGCGCATCGGCCACGCGTCCCAGATTATCATAATTATACTCGCCTTGGCGGGATATGACCGTGACTTTCGCCGCGCCCAGCTCCTCAAGCATCGCGCAGACCGTAACCGACGCGCCGCCGCTGCCGAGGACGATGGCGTTTTTGCCCGCGACCTCTACCCCGCTGTGGCGCACAAGCCCCACAAATCCGAAAGCGTCGGTATTATCCCCGTACAGGCTCCCGTCCGCGCGGCGGACGATGGTATTGACACTGCCCAGGCGCCGGGCGATATCCGACAGCTCCGCGCAGTATGGTATAACAGTTTTCTTATACGGGATTGTGACATTAAGGCCGTCAAACTCACCGTTTTTCAAAAAGTCCTCAAGCTCTTCGGGCGCGCGCTCATAGAGCTTATACTCGTAATCGGCCAGCATGGCATGGATTTGCGGGGAGTAGCTGTGGCCTAATTTTTCACCCAAAAGTCCGCATTTTAACATCATATCACCTCACTGTAGCTGCCAAGATAGGCGAAGCTCTCGCACACATCCTCAAGCTCGCCCATGAGCTGGATAAACTGCGGCGAGTAGACGGAGGTATCGAGGTCAAAGTAGAACATAAACTCGAAGTTGCGCTCAGGCATGGGGCGGCTTTCGAGCTTATTGAGATTGATACCGAGGGCATAAAAGCGCGAGAGCACCTTATACAGCGAGCCGGGGCGGTGCGGCAGCACCATCATAAGACTGGTGCGGTCCGCGCCGGGGTAAATTTCAAGGTTTTTGGAGATGCAGATGAAGCGGGTGAAGTTGCCGCCCTCATCCTGAACCGAGGCCGCGAGGCAGTCAAGCCCATAGAGCTCGATGCACGCGCGCGACGAGAGCGCCGCGACATCGCGCCGGTCGGACTCGGCCACGAATTTTGCCGCCGCCGCTGTATTCTCACAGCTGATGACCTTGACGTTTTTGAGCTTGGCCAAAAACGCGCTGCACTGGTTTATCGCCTGCTCATGGGAGTAGATTTCACGGACATCCTCAAGCTTTATGCCCTTTTTCGCCAGCAGGTTGTGGTCGACCTTGAGGCGCACACTGCGCACGATGCGGAAATTGTGGCGCATCATCAAATCATACACCGCGTTGACAGAGCCGGCGGTGCTGTTTTCAAGCGGGATGACACCGTAACGGCAAAACCCGCTTTCGATTGCGGAGAATACCGCGTCAAAGGTCGAGCAGTAGAACACATTCGGCATGCGGAAGAGCTTTTCGCAGGCTATCTGCGAATACGCGCCCTCAACGCCCTGACAGGCGACGGCGGCATCTTCCGGGAAGAGCGGCTGGGTGTCCTTTATGGCGCGCTCAATATCGGCGGGCAGACTGCTGTTCGAGCCGAGGATGCGGTTTTGATAGCTGCGGCTGAGCTCAAAGATGAGCGAGTAGAGCTGCGCGGTGTAGTCCTTGAGCGCCTCCGGGCTGTTGTGCATCAGCTCTCTGAGCTTGTCGCGCTCACGCTTCGCGTCAAGCGCGGGCAGGCCGTTTGCCTTTTTATACCCGGCGATTTCGGCGGCAACATTCATGCGCTTATAAAAAAGCGCCGTCAAGTCCGCGTCGATTGCGTCTATTTCTTTCCTGTAGTCTGTCAGCTCCATGGGTTTTTACCTCTCTTTCCTGCGCGCTAAAAGCGCATCGTATACGGCGACGGCCGCCGCCGCTTCCACCACCGGCACGGCGCGGGGGACTATACACGGGTCGTGCCGCCCCTGAATTCTTATCTCCTGCGGCTGCATGGTTTTCATATTCACTGTACACTGCGGCATGGTGATTGACGGCGTGGGCTTGAACGCCGCGCGGAAAGTAATTGGCATAGCGTCCGTTATGCCGCCGAGGATGCCGCCGCAGTTATTGGTTTTGGTAAGTATCTTGCCGTTTTTCACGCAGAAAGCGTCATTATTCTCACTGCCGCGCATTTTGGCCGCCGCAAAGCCCGCGCCAAACTCTATGCCCTTGACCGCCGGGATGCCGAAAATGACGGACGCGATGCGGTTTTCCATGCCACCGAACATTGGATCACCAAGCCCGGCGGGCGCACCAAGCACCTTGCACTCTACAATTCCGCCGACGGAGTCACTCTCGGCCTTGACCGCGGCAATCAGCGCGAGCATGTCCGCCGCCCGCGCGTCACTGACGCAGGGAAAGGGCTTATCCGCCGTGGATGCCTCCAGCTCACCCTCGTCCTCCACCGCGCCGATGGCGGCGATGCGGCTTATAATCTCTATGCCCTCGCGCGCAAGCAGCTGCTTGCAGATGCCGCCCGCAATGCAAAGCGGCGCTGTCAGCCGCCCGGAGAAATGGCCGCCGCCGGACTTATCCTGTGCGCCGAAATACTTCACCTCAGCGGTATAGTCGGCGTGGCCGGGGCGAGGGGTATCCGCCAGGGCGGCATAATCCTGCGAACGGGCGTTGGTATTGCGTATTATGGCGGCGATGGGTGCGCCGCAGGTCACGCCGTCGACGATGCCGGAGAGAAACTCCGGCGCGTCAGCCTCGCGGCGCGCGGTCGACCACACGCCCTGACCGGGGGCGCGGCGGCCGAGAAAGCGCTGGAGCTCCTCCATGTCAATGCGCTCTCCCGCCGGTATGCCCTCTATCGTCACGCCGATGGCGGCGGAGTGCGACTGGCCGAAAATGCTCAGGTGTAAATTTTCACCGTAACTGCTGCTCATGCTCTGCCTCCTTCAAGTGCGTCAAAATCCTCCCAAAAGCGGGGGTAGGACTTGGCGACGCATTCACTGTCCATAAGCTCCACCGCGCCGGACGCGGCGCAGGCAGCCACGGCGGCGGACATCGCTATGCGGTGGTCACGGAAGCTGTCCACCCGGCCGCCCGTAAGCGCGCCGCCGCGGATGATAAGCCCGCTCTCCTGCTCCCGCACATCAGCGCCAAGCGCCGCGAGAAGCCGCGCTGTACTGCTCAGGCGGTCTGACTCTTTCAGGCGAAGCCGCGCGGCGTTTATAACGCGCGTCTCCCCCTCCGCCGCCGCGGCAACGACGCTGAGAACCGGAATTAAATCCGGTATGGGCGCGGCATCTATCACCACACCCTTGAGCGCGGCGCGGCGCACGGTAACGCTGTCAGCATCGATCGCAATCTGCGCGCCGAAGTCGCGGAGGATATCCAGCACAGCGCTGTCGCCCTGTGACGACTCCAGATTCAGCCCGGTGACCGTGACGCCCTCATCCGACAGCGCGCCGATGGCGAGGAAGAACGCGGCGTTCGACCAGTCACCCTCCACGCAGCAGTGGGCGGGCACGGCACAGCGTTGTGCTCCGGGGATATTATAAATTCGTTCATGCTTTTCAAATTTTATCTCGGAGAGCTTTAATGCGTCCTCCGTCATGGCGATATAGCCCGCTGACTCTATTCTGCCCGTTACCGCGAGGCGGCTCTCGCCCTCAAGGCGCGGCAAGGCCATCAAGAGCCCGGAGATATACTGTGAGGACACTTCCCCGCTTATATCAAATTCGCCGGGGCTGAGCCTGCCTGAACAGCGCAGGCTGTTTCCCTCGCGCTCAAAGCGCATGCCGTGTGAGCGAAGCACCGCGTCCAGCGGCGCGAGCGGGCGCTGGGGCAGTCTGCCCTCCATTATAAACTCCGCCTTCGCGCCCAGCGCACCGACGAGCGGCAGGAGAAAGCGCAGGGTTGAGCCGCTCTCACCGCAGTGCAGTACGCACAGCTCAGAGGGCACGTTTTCTATTGGCTTCACGCTAAATGAGTCCGCTCCGCTTTTTGTGATTTCAGCGCCAAGTGCGTTCAGGCAGCGCACAGTGGCCTCAATATCGGCGGATGTTCCGCCGCAGACAAGTTCCGTCTCATCTGTGCCAAGCGCGGCGCAGATGAGCAGCCTGTGCGCCTGTGATTTTGAGGCTGGTATGCTCACAAAGCCATGGCGCGCGCCGGGGTTGATGATCCTGTTCATAGCGCCCCTCCGTCAGCAAGCCACGCGCGAAGCTCCTCCGCCGGGACTTTCTCAATGCGACAGCGGCCTATGCGCTCCGGCACGATGAGATTTATACTGCCGCCGGATATCTTTTTATCCGACAGAGCAGCGGCATACAGCTCATCCGCCGTAAACTCCGCCCTGTCTGGCAATCCGTAAGCCGCGAGGATATTTTTAAGCCGTGTCAGCGTTTGCTCATCGCAGATGCCGCGCTTATATGCCGCGCGGCACATCATCGCCATGCCGACTGCAACCGCGCTGCCGTGGGCGATGCGGAAATCGCTGCACTTTTCCACGGCGTGACCGAAAGAGTGGCCAAGATTTAGTAATTGGCGACGGCCGGTGTCAAATTCGTCCGCCGCAACTATGTCGCGCTTCATGCCGACGCATTGGGCGATTACCTCATCAAGCTGCTCGCGCACCGGGCACTGTTCCAGCGCGGTGAAAAATTCCGCGCTGCCCAAAACGCCGTATTTTATGACCTCGGCACAGCCGTTGCGGTACTCCTCCTCGGACAGGGTGGAGAGCGTGTCCGCGTCGCAGAGGACAAGGCTCGGCTGGTAAAAGCAGCCAACCTGATTTTTCCCGCTCTCCAAGTTGACAGCGGTCTTGCCGCCGACAGAGGAGTCGACCGCCGCTAAAAGCGTTGTCGGGATTTGCACAAAGGGCAGGCCGCGTTGATACGTTGCGGCGGCAAAGCCCGTCAGGTCGCCCGTGACGCCGCCGCCGAGGGCGACTATCACATCACCGCGGCTTAATTTCTGCGCGGCAGCAAAGTGTAAAAGCCTGCTGTAGGTGTCCAGCGTTTTATACTGTTCGCCGCCGGGGTAGCAAAACTCGGCTGTGGCAAGACCTGCGTGGCTTAATGAGGCGGCAAGGCGCGCCGCGTACAGCTTTGACACCCGCTCGCCGCAGACGATGACGGCGCGCCGCGCCTTGGGCAGCACGCGGGCTATCTCCTCCCCTGCTCTGTCCAGAAGCCCGCGCTCAATAAGCACGTCGTACTCACGTGAGGCGGGCACGTGGATGGTTTTCATCTGCCGTCCACCTCCTCTTTTATGCGCCTGCCCTCGTCGAGGATTTTTACAAGCTCCTCTCTGTCCCCGCTGACAAGCGCAGCCCTGTACTGCTCCATGCTGTTTGCAAAGCTGTCGAGCTCTTTTATCAAATTATCTCTGTTCTCTAAAAACAGTTCCGCCCACATCTGCGGGTTCAGCCACGCCACGCGGGTTAAATCCTTATAGCTTCCGGCGGAAAAACCCTTGTGCTTGCGCGCGGTCGGACTCTTGATGTAGCCGTTGGAGACGATGTGCGCCATCTGCGAGGTGAAGGCTATCATCTCGTCATGCTCGGCGGCGGTGGTAAAGGTGAATTTGCCAAAGCCTACCGGGGCAAGAAGCCGCTCGGCTCGCTCCATCAGCAGCAAATCGTCAAAGTCCGGCGGGACAATTATCATCGGCGCGCCGTGGTACAGGTTCGCGCGCGCGTATTTATAGCCGGAACTGTGCGTGCCGGCCATGGGGTGGCCGCCGCAGAATGTCAGCCCATGCGCCGCGGCTATTTTGAAGCAGGCGGCGCAGACATTGCGCTTTGTGCCGCCGCAGTCCATCACAAGCGTATCTTTTGAGATATGCGGCACCATCTTTTCAAAATATTCAACAACGGCCTCCGGGTAGAGCGCGATTAGCAGCAGCTCACACTCGGCGATATTCTCCGCCGTCAGCTCTTCTGTCACATCGCCGTTCATTATCGCAAAGTCCAGCGTACTGCGGCTGCGGTTACAGGCCAAAACACGCGCGCCCGCCTCATTGTACGCCTTGGCAAACGAGCCGCCGATAAGGCCGAGGCCGACTATGCCTACCGTCATTCCGCCACGACCTCTCTCACACGCATGACCTTTTTATAAAGCTCGTCGTACTGCTCCGGGCGCAGTGACTGCGCGCCGTCACAGAGGGCGTGCATGGGGTCATTGTGTACCTCTATTATAAGTCCGTCCGCACCGCTGGCCGCCGCCGCGAGCGCCATGGGCGACACGAGCCGCGCGAGGCCGGTAGCATGGCTGGGGTCAACAATAACAGGCAGATGCGTCAGCTCCTTGAGCATGGGCACCGCCGCGAGGTCAAGGGTGTTGCGGGTGTAGTCATCAAATGTGCGGATGCCTCGCTCGCAGAGGATGACCTGCTCATTGCCGCCCGCCATGATGTACTCGGCGCTCATAAGGAGCTCTTTCAAAGTGCTGGCAAGGCCGCGCTTTAAGAGTATGGGCTTTCTCAGCTTGCCCAGCTCGCGCAAAAGGTCAAAGTTCTGCATGTTGCGCGCGCCGACCTGAATGAGGTCAACATCCATAAAGGCGTCAAGATACTGCGTGCCCATAATCTCGGTGACGATTGGCAGGCCGGTTGCCGCGCGCGCGTGCTTTAGCAGCTCAATGCCGGTGGTCTTGAGCCCCTGAAAGTCATAGGGCGAGGTGCGGGGCTTGAACGCGCCGCCGCGCAGCATGTTTGCGCCGGAGGCCTTGACAGCCTTCGCAATGCCGACTATCTGCCCTTCGGATTCAACCGAGCAGGGCCCCGCGATCATCACGAAATTGCCGCCGCCGACCTTCACGCCGCCCACGTCGACCACGGTATCATCCGGGTGGAATTTTCTGTTGCAGCATTTAAACGGCTCAGTCACACGGGTGACGGAGTCGACAATGCCGAGGCTGGATATCAAATCAATATCGACACTGCGCGTGTCGCCGATAAGGCCAAGCACCGTCTGATAATCGCCGACTGAGACGTGAACACCCAGCCCCTGATTTTTGAGCCAGTCGATAAGCTGATCCTTCTTCTTTCCCTCAACGCCCTGCTTTAATACAACAATCATTTCTTTTCCTCCCATTTGCTGCAATGAAAAAATGCGGTACAGGCGTAACCTGCACCGCATTTATAAGCATCTATTGAGAGCCTATTTGCACCACAAATTACCCTTACCGTTTATCAACAGTAAAGCAGTAATAAGCGTATGCAAAAATCATGCTGCTCTTCATAATAAATACTCCGTTAGTTTTACCAAAAAATCAGTATTTGACTCTATCAGTATAGTAATTCAGCCCTCAAAAGTCAACTGAAAATTTTACACAAATCTCACTCTGTCAATTTAAATTGCTTTGTGCTGTTTTTCGCCCTGCGCGTGGTGGCCGGTAAGACGGGCGTGGTGAGTGCGGCCGTCGTGATGAGTGCGGGTTTGCCGCCGCGCGTGACACGCGGAGTTTCTCCGCCGGAGCACGCATGATCTGTGTTCTTATAACGCGTCAGGCCGGTTCATAGTACTTGCTCA
>CAUABY010000002.1 GCA_958427375.1 uncultured Eubacteriales bacterium | reverse complement strand
ACATCAACCTCGCGGCGCATTTGCCGGAATTCAAGGATATCCCCATTCTTACCGCCTATCTTGCGAACGGCAAAGTTGGAGATGGGCACAATTACGACCTGAAAGTTGACCCCCGAACGGGGGAAAAATATGCGTCCTTCACCGCGCCTGATGCTGAAAGAATCGTCGGCTGGATTCCCAAGGACGCAAACATCCGCTTAGAGCGGAAAGATGACACAAGTTGGATAGTGGCAACAGCCTTTTTGTGGAAATGGTATGCGCCTGAATTGGTGGATAAAATCGCTCGGCAGGGGAGCGGAATGGAAATTTCCATAGAAACGCTTGTGACCAAAGAACATATAGAGGGCGATGTTGCGGTCGAGGAGGAATATGTAGTACTCGGCGTGACCGTTCTCGGAGACGGAGTTGCGCCCGCGGTGTCCGGCGCTACTATCCAAAGTCTCGCAGCGATAAGGAACGGAATGGAAGAAATGTGCTTGAAGGCCGCTTCTTATGCGCAGGAGAAAGAACCCACCACACACAACAAAGGAGTGAAAGAGAACATGATTGACAAAGCACGACTCAAAGAAATGTCGGCAAAGTTCACCGGCTATACCGTGGTCGGCGCTTCAAACAATCTGAAACTTCTGGCTCTTGTGAACGCGAACGGTGAGCCTTTTACCTACTCTGTTGAAGAGAGCGACAAGGGCAACATCATTCCTGACAGAATAATGAGAGCCAACGCCTATGTCTCATACAAGATAGGCGATAACGAAGTTCAGGCGAGCCTTGACACCTTTATGGGCGAGGCCGAAGCGCGCTACAACGCCGCAGTTAAGCAGACCAAGGCTGATGCTGAAACCATCAAGCACCTCTCTGAACAGCTTACCGGCATGAAAACCAAGGAAAACGCCCGCCGCCTCAATGCTGCAAAAGCGGCTCTTGAGGATGAGTTCAAACAGTGCTGCGGCACCGAGGGCAAGTTTGAGCGAGAAATCCTCAAAGACCTCGAAGCCAAAGTCAACAATGGCGATTTTACGGCACACGAGGACACTGAGGGCAACTGGCTGGGCGAAGCAGAGGTTCGCATGAGCGTTAAGGCATTGTGCATGGACGAGCAGAAGAAGCTCGACGAGGCCGCTGCTAAGGCGAATGAGAAGCACTACTTCAACTACAACAGCATCAAGGAAAACTCTGCTGGCGGTTCTCCCCGCACTTTCGGCGAGCTTTTCAAGGACGAAGTCCGCGAATAATACATAAGGAGTGAATAAATAATGGCTTTTATTGAGAAAACCGCATTCCTTCCCAGAATGTGGAACAATCGCAATAACGACCTTCAGAACATAGCGGGTAAATTCGGTACTCTTGCAGGTACTGTATTCACCCCCAACGACTGTTCCGCAGGCTTTATCTGCAACAAGGGCGCTCACATGGCGACCGGCGGCTACCAGATGACCCAGGCCACCGACGGCAAGAACGATGTTTATTTCTGCAACCCCGGTGACGTTCAGCGCGGAAAGATAGGCGACGGCCTGTACGCAGAAGGTATCAACACCCTCGGCTTGGGTATTCCGGCTGGCGTACTGGACACTTTCAGCAAGGCAATTCCCGGCGAGACCTACGCTTTCGGTGAGGGCAACTTCTCGACCGTCGTCAGCGCCACGAACAATTACGCAACCATTACTAACGGCCTGCTTGTCGGCACAAACGCGGCTCCCGCGGCTGGTTCCGGCATCTATTTCCAGCTCGATGAGGGCCTTGGCATCGACGTGTGGACAGAGGCCAACTACGCCGCAGGCGGCAGATACAATCTGCTCTGCTGCAAGGCGTAAGGAAGGGAGGACAAACACAAATGAATGAACTGCTCAAGTTTAACTCTATGCTCGGCAATCTTACGAGCAAACCCCTCTCTGGCAACCAGTACACCGACCTCGTAACCCGCGGTAAAATTCTCACTCTTGAGAAAGCTGGCCGCGAGAAGAACGCCAAGTTGTCCCGTGCGGGCAAACCCGCTGAGGATTTCGCCTTTGCCTGCAATAGCGCAAGAGGATTTGAGGAGAAGTGCCGGGAGTGGACTGACGATGTGCTGTATTTCGCCGCAAGCAAAGCAAATGCTGTCATCGGCAAAGCGACCGACCGCAATGACCGCTCCACTTTCACCGACTCTTCCCTTGCCACTGACCCCATCTTCCTCAGAGTCATGGCAACCATCATCGGTGCAACCTATTACCCGGTCACGCCTGCTCTCATCTCTTCTTTCCTTGGCGAAATGGTCTCCGTTGAAACTGTTGCCAAGGGTCAGACCAAGACCATCAACGTGACCTCTAACGCTGTGTTCCAGTACAGAGACGCGTCTTGGACTTCTCTGCGCAGTGTGCCGCAGGATGAGCTTTACGGTGAGACCATCACGCTCAACCCCAAGCCTTTCGCCACTCGCGGTGTCATCAACTTCTATCAGATGATAGGCAACGGCGGCAACCTTGTTGACACCGTTTCTGCAATGGCTGGCGGTTATGCGGCTTACATCATGCAGAAGTTCACCAACGCGTTTGTTGAGGTGGCGGGCAACACCAAGTATGTTCCGGCAGCACTCAAGGCCACCAGCTACACCAGCAACAACTGGGCGAGCGTTTGCCAGAACGTCGCGAAAGCGAACCGCGTCCGCCGTGACCAGCTCATAGGCTACGGCGATTTCATGGCACTGCGCAATGTAGTTCCCGACACCGCCGGACTTGCAAGCGCCATCATGTACCAGCTCGGCGACCAGTACTTCCGCAATGGTTACATAACCTCCAAGGATGGTGTGCTGCTCTATGAGATTCAGCCGACCTCTACTCCTGAGACCATCAACACGACTCTCACGAGTATCTTCCCGACTGACATGATAATCATTGCAGCTCGCGCCGCAGAGCGCTACGCCCCGATGGTTATGTGCTTTGAGGAGGGTGCTGACGCTCAGATTACCCTCACGCCGGGTGAAGATGTCATTGCGACCGGCAGAATTGAACTACTCCAGGTCGACAGCGTTGACATCCAGCCCGTACTTGCAAGCAGAATCGGCGTAATCACCAATGTAACCAGCGCTTAATTTTACCACAACATAGGGGGAGGGCTAACTTCTTCCCTCCCCTATAACTTGTCACGAAAGGAGAAAAATGAAAATGGCAATGAGTGAAGAGCAGAAGAAAAAAATGGCTGAAGGGCGCAAGAAAAAAGCAGCTGAGAAAGCGGCAGAGGCCGCCAAGGCTAAGGAAACCGCTCCTGCGCCTGCTGTCACCCCCGTGCACACGATATATGTCTCGCCTGACGAAAAGATGGTGCAGTGCGTGTACATCGACAGCGTAATAGCCAATAACGAAATTGTTATTGGCAACGGGCGAAAAATAAGCGGAAGCGGAAGAGTTTTTTCCGTGCCCATGAGTGAGTTTGAAAGTACTTTCATAACGCCGCTTATCGCCCAGCTTATCAAAGCTCGAAAAATCATAGTGCTGGACGGTCTGACCGACGAGCAGAGGGAACTTTACGACTGCGCATATGCCGAAAACGAGGTTGTGCGTCGCGAGGGAATGTTTGATTTCCTCTTCAAAGCTGATATCTCCGAGGCCGAGGAAATGTTCGGAAACCTCTGCAAAGAGCACCAGCAGCTTGTGGCAACACGCTTCATCGACGCTTTCATGGAGGCCAGTAGCCCCATGAAAAAGTATGCCAGCGACAGGGCAAAAGTCGTGGCGCTCAACAATATCTCCAAAGAGAAAAACGACGGGAAAGGGCTTTTCACGCCAATTCTGGAAGCTCTCAACGCCAATGACCTATAAGGAAGAAAGGAAAAGATTGAAATGATGGAACCCCTTATGAACGCAATAGTTGAAATTGCGGCAAATCTTGTTATGAACCTTGCGATTATCGCACTGACTGTGACTTTTGCGTGGCTCAGTGCCAAAACCGGCAAGAACAAACATCTCTCCAACATCAATGCGGCCAAGGATGAGCTGCGAGATGCCGCCATTCAGACCGTGGGAGAACTCAATCAGCGCTTTGTGTCCACGTGGAAAGAGGCGCAGGGCGGCAAGCTCACAGAGACTCAGATGGCAAAGCTGGATCAGGAACTTATAAATTTGACTATTACTAAAATGAGCGCCAGTTCAATTAAGGTGCTGGAAGCGGCGAGTGTAGACCTTGAAAACTACGTTCGCGGCGCTGCGGAAGACTGGATAAATACGCTCAAAGGCAATGGCGCTGCAATCACCATGCCGACCGGCATCGAATAAACGACTTTTCAAGAGTGAGGTGAGTTTTTGTGAGCACAGCATGGGAACCAATCGAAATGCAGGCCATGACCTACATAAAAAAAGATTTATCCCTTGATTGGGACATGAAAAACCGCCCCGCTGTTTTTTATAACCGTATGGCGGCCTATATGCAATGGGCTATCCCCTACTTTAATCGCCCGCCCGAAATACTCTTGAAGTTGAAAAACCTCACCCCCCCGGAGTTTGAGGACGTGGACTATGCTCCACTCGAAACGCAGGAAGCCCCCGTTACTATAGAAACAGGGATAACTGGCTTTGACATATGCTCTTGCGGACTTCTCGGCAAAGACCAGTTTGGGACAAAGACCTATTCCCCTATTTCCTGCGTATATGATGGCGATAGCGGAGACGTTGTTATCAACACAGCACTGACGTTGGATGACATGCTCTCCATCAATCTCTACAAGCGTGGCGAGTTTGCGGCAGACCTGAACCAAACCGAGCAATCCATACTCGCATACGGCATTTATGCCGCGTGGGAACACCGCTTTGACAACAACGCTCTTGAACGCACGGCAAAGATACGCGACAGCTCTTTCGCCACGATAAGCGAAGCGTCTCAGACCAACTCCGGCACAGCGCGGCAGAAAGAGGTAATGCAGCAGCTTTTCGGTATGCTGCGCCACTACGAGCAGAACAAAAACTATATCAACACTGTGCTGAACGCAGATATCTAAAAGGAAGGTGAGGGCATGGACTTACAAAAGCTTGCGCGCAACGCTGGGATGGTCGGCGGATATGACTATGCCCCGCTAACCGATGGCTTCATGCACTCGCAAGGGCTGCAAGAGCAGTATTTCATTCATCCGACATTAGCCAACGCCGCCGATGTGGGCGAAATTGCGGACAACGTATTCATTACGGCTTGCCAAGGCTTGGACAGCAACAGGGATTGGTACGAGTATACTCCGATAAAAATCAGGACTTCATTTGCCTCATCGTCCACAACGGGTGAGCTACAGCCCGACGATTGGCAGCGCGTACATATCATCCAGCCTGCGGGGCTTACCTATCTGCCCATCGGGGCGTATATGCAGTTTGCCAACAACTGGTGGATAGTTTACAAGCCTAACAACATGGGACTCGGCGTTGGACAGGCAGTTATCCGTCGCTGCAACGCGGTCATAAACATCCTTGATTTCTATGGGAATGTGATTCCTGTGCCGATGAGCTACGCCAAGATGGGTACTCTTGGCAATGCAAGCCACGCCACCGAAAACAGCATCACGGCAAAAAACTATATCTCATGTGTATGCCAGCTCAACGAGCACTCAAAGGCTTTCAGGGAAAACACCAGACTACTACTGGGCAATATGTCCTACGCTATGCGCGGCCTGAACAATTTCACGCGGGAGTTCACAGACGACCCCAGCAGTGTCCATATTATCACCTTCACCATTGAAATGACAGAGGCTTTGCCCCAGGACGATTTTGAGCGCGGCGTTGCTGACGGACTGGCCTTTAACTGGCAGCTTGTAGTGTCCGCAAGCACAAGCATGAATGTGGGAACGGCTCAGACCTTGGCTGTTGAAAGCGTGAGAAACGGCGAAAAAACGCCTTCTGCAGAGGCAAATCCTGTCAGTTATACTTTTTCCTCTTCAAACACCCGCGTTCTCACTGTGGATGAGAATGGGCTTGTAAAAGCAATCGGAGAGGGGCAGGCAGATATAACCGTTACACTTGCGCAGAACAACAGCATTTCCCAAACCGTGACTATATCCGTGAGCAACGGCGGGAGCGAGTATGTAGCGTTCACAAGCACTTTGCCGGAGGCATTGCACACTTTTGAAAGCGCAGAGATAAGCGCGGCTTTCTACGAACACGGTTCCAAGACTGACGAAGCGGTCAGCTTTGATTTTTCCGAGGCTGACGAATCCGCATACAGCTTTGTTATGAACGGGAATAAAGTATCGGTAGTTTGCTACGGGGTTTCGCGCAAGCCCCTCATTGTAGCAGCGACACGAGGAGAAAGCAGAATCCATGCGAGCATAGAACTTCTGGATTAAGGAGAACCACTATGAATTACGAGTGTAAACACGCATACGAGACGGCTGACATCCCTTACATTCTCTGCGACAGAGAACCACAGCCGTCTACCATGTCCAAGCGGGACGCATACCACTCCCTTTGCCCGTATCAGCGCTTTTGCGGCCAGAGACAGTGCGCAGTGCTTTTGCCCGAATGGAAGCACTGCAAGAAAAACGTTGCTGTTCAGCCGCAGGAAAGCACAGATAGGCTTTTGGACGGAGAACCTACCGCTGACACCCCGAAAAAGAAAAGCGCTCAGAAGCGCAAGAAATAAGCTTAAACGCCAAAGAAAAGGAGAAAATGACGATGGCAATAGTTATAACCGAGGAAATGCTCAGAAATGCCGACGATTATCTGAGCTTGGCGCAGAAAGAGGGCATGGCGAAGTATTTTGCCATAGCCTGTGTCGAGGAGATGAGTTCCCCTGAGGGCAGCTTACTGCCCCCTCTGCTCAGAGAGCGGTTCGGATTGAAGCAGCAGTACCTTATGGGCGTTCTGGCACAGCTCTATCTTCACCAGAGCTTTGACAAGCAGAAAGTGTCATACATCGGCGAAAAGAAAACGGGCGGTGTGCTGGATGCCTGCATGAGTGAAGAGGCCTACGACGAGTGGGCAGAGAGCCACGTATTCTCACAGATAAATCGCTTTATGCACCAGAGAGACAGCGGCGTGTCTGACAAGGCATATGAAATGATGAACGACTTCAAGACGTTCACCCTCATGCTCAACGAAAGCATACAGGCTCTTATCCGACAGCGCAACGACCCCACAAATCGTGTGATGCTGGCTCTCAACAGTGCTCTTACGCCGGAGAAAATCAAGGCAATGCTCGCGCAGTTGGACGAGGTGGCGGCACGGCTTCAGAAGGAGGCCAACAATGGCTGACTGGATAGGAACTCAACCCACTACCGACAGTCCCTATTACCCGTACACCAAAGTAGTAGCGGGGAACACGATGGAGGGTGCGGAAGAAATTCCCTATCGGATGATGAAGTATCTGATGGACTTGCCCTCACGAGATTATATTCCGCCGACGGACAATCTCTATCCGCGAGTGCGCCTCAAGAAACTGCTGTATTGGGACGGGGCAAAGCCTCTGGAACAGCCCACCCCCACGCCTGAGCAGATAAAGTCTATTCAATTTGACCCTCTTCACCCGGCCGAACCGCCCGACGCGGAGCGCGGCTATCGGATTTTTCCGCAAGAGCTTGTGAGGCAGAGCCAAGATTCCGCACAGAGTGTGCTGAGAATTTACCTCGGCCCCGCAAACCGCATACAGCAGAAAAACACCTACATATTCCGGCAGACCATCATCTACAACATCATGTGCAACTACGGCATAGAGGCCAATATGCAAGTGATGGGGAACTCAAGGTCTTTCGCCATTGTGCAGGCGATTTTACAGGCTACCGAGGGTATCAACTTCGGCGGCATAGGCTCTCTAAACACCTATCAGGTGACGAAGTTCGACGACGAGAGAGTAAACACCGGCTACAAAATCTACCAGTATATTGACTGGAACGGCGACGACAACATCTAACGGCATATGCGCCAAGGAGAAAAAAGCATGAAAGGCGTTAACAAATATGCAAGTGCAGTCCGCGAAAACAGAGAAATTGAATTTGAGGGACTGACATTTTATCCGCTGACCGTGCGGGATTTCAGCCTGTACCGAAGTGCGGCGGCGGCATTTGAACTTATGCAATCCTCGCTACCGCCTAAGTTTGCCCGCTTGTCTTGGTGCCAGTGCATAGACGAAATGGACAAACTCGGCAACGGCAGCCCATTCTTAGCTCCTGTTCTCAACGTTCTTGCAAAGGCTCTGCGATTGGAGCGAATCATGCTCTCCGACGGCGAGTATGGATATCAGATTTTCACCCTGCGAAATGAAGATACGCTTGCCGGGATATGGATTAAAGAGCATGGAATTACGCTTTCAATACAGATGATGGATGAGGTGCGGCAGATAATCGCCGCGCAAAACGACTATCAGATACCAGACGAAAACTGGAACCCGGAACTGGTGGAAGCAGAGCAATACCTTGCCAATCAAAACGCGCCCAAACTGGATGTTGAAATTGAAGCGTGGGTCTATTCCGTGGCGGCAAATATCGGGAAAGACGCGGACGAGCTGTGGAATTGGCCTATTCGCAAATTTAAGGGCTTTGACAGGGCAATAGACAGGAGCTTGGGCTATCAGATATTCATGCTGGCGAAAGCGGTTGGCCTTACGAAATTTGAAAACGGCGTACCGTACCCCACGTGGAAGTTTGACAAAATAGCCGAACTCCCCAACGGATTTAAAACACTGGCACAAATTGAAGCCAAGGCTAAGGGGCAGCTCCCTGAGCCTATATCACAATAAGGAGTGATACATAATGTATACCTTTACCCCTCAGTATGAGTTTTCCAAAGGTATCGCTTACTTTGAGGCATTCGATGTCGCTACCGATGACCTTGTAGGCTTTTCAAAGTACGTTACCGACTTTTCCCCCTCTGGAAGCATGAACGACGGCGCTGTTGAGGGCGGCCCCGGCAATATGCTTATCATCAACATCCCCGACACCACCCGCCTCTCCTTCACCGCAAAGACCGCCGATTCCTCTCTGAACAACATGGCTTTGACCATCGGTCAGACCCTTACCGGCAACGGCGTTGTTGAGACTTCCAAGCCCATTGTCGCAACCGATACAACGCTGAAACTCACCGGCGCAGTCGCCCCTCTCGGCGGGCAGAACGGCCCTGTGGCCTATGTTCTCGGCTCAACCGGCAACGACAAGGACAGCATTGCGGCGAACAACGGCAAGGCTTACAAGGTCGACGAGAACGGCGTTATTCAGGGCTTCACTGCGGTTGCTGGCAACACCTACTGCGTGAAATACTTCGTGCAGAACAGCTCCGCTCTCCAGCTTGCAGTTCCTGCGCTGTTCCAGCCGAAGGTTTGCCGCGTCCACTTCGCTGTCAACATCTATGCCAAGAACGGCGGCGGCGATGCGAAGAACTCTTCTCTCTTCAAGATTCGCCACTACTACATCCCCTACTACTTCTTCACCGGCGCACTGTCCGACACTATCAACCAGACCACTCCCGGCTCTGTTGACTTGTCCGGCAACTGCTTGACCGCTGACGAGGTGGGCACCGACATTTGCGCGAGCAACGCCATGCCGAACTACTGCTACATTGTGGACGAGTTCGTATCCGGCACTTCCACGGGTGCTGTTGAGGGCGTTTACTTCATCGGCGCTGGCTCTGGTGTGAGCGTTGCCAACGGGGCAAACATTGAGTTGACCGCCAAGTACGATGTTTCTGGTGCTCTCACCAACATCTCCGATATGAGCGAGGTCACCTTCTCCACCGCCGACGAGGCCACCGCAAAGTTCAACGACCCCCACGCCCCCACCCTGTCCGGCATTGCCGCTGGAGATACCACGGCGACCGTGACTGTGACGAACAGCGTAACCAAGGCCGTTTACACCGACACCGTCCCTGTGAAGGTCACTTAAACAAAATAAAGCCCCCGGCGCACTGTCGGGGGCTTGCTCCAAAGCAGACGAATGAACCCGCTTTACAAGGCGGACTTGCTCCTGTGTTTTGGAGGCGGATATGAGCGTTTTACAAGATTATGCAAACATAAGAGGCTTACTGGATTCAGCAGTTGAAAACGCGCTGAGAGACAACATTGCCGATGGGCTTAAAAAGGCGATACAAAACAAAGCTCTGCAAAGGGTCTACAGTTATCCGGCAACTCCATCAGCCACGGCGAGACGGAGAAAAACGGAGGACAGCGGCCTTGTCGACGACGCAATGATGATTACGCGCGTGGACGGCACAACGCTGACCTTGGAGAACGTCTCAGAGCCGCAGAACGCAAGCGGAATTGACCTGACTCCCATTGTTGAAGAGGGCTGGGGAAGCTGGAAACAGCCTCTTCCGCGCCCGTTCATGGATGAAGCCTTAGACGAGTATGTGGACAGCGGTGCAGTAGACAGCGACCTTGCAAGAGCCTTGAAAGCGGTAGGGTTTACGGTTATTTAATCCTCATTTTCATCTTCCTGTTCATCATCCGGGTAAGCGTCTCTCAGCATGGCGGCAAGCGCCCACTGCTCACCAAGAGACATGCCGCCCATCCCCTGAGCTATGGCGGATGAAGCCATTTGCGAATTATCCCAATTCATTTTCTGCGCTCCCTTCTATAAATAATACGCGATTTTCTTCTATCTAAATTATACACGTTGCGCGGTCGTGTTGCAAGCGGAGGATAAATTTTAATGACGATAGTACAGCTACAAGTAAATGTCGATGATGCAAGCGCGCTTGCAAAGCTGACTAATATAGAAAATATCGGCAAACGCCTGAGTAGCACGCCGATAGAAATAAAATTCGATTCTCCCTCAAGCCGGAAAACATTAGAAGCTTTAGCCAAATTTGAAAACGCTCAGGCGCGGCTTCGCAACGCAAAGGCAAACCAAATAGAGGCAGAGAACAAGGCTCAAGCTGCAACAGATAAGACCACGAAGAGTTCCAGCGCGGCTGCTACGCAAAACGGGAGAACAGCTAAATCGGCAGACGGAGTGGCCACATCTAACACTAAAGCGGCCACCGCAACTGACAAATTGGGCAAGTCGGCAGAAAAGGCTTCTGGGCTTACGGGGCTTTTGGGTGATAGCCTTGGCAGAATCGTTGCCAAGCAAGCGGCGTGGCAGCTCATAGGAAACGGCATTACCGCTGTTAAGAACTCCTTTACCGATGCTCTTTCCACTATGAAAAAGGTGGACAGCGAGCTTGCAACCGTGCAGAAGGTCACGGGGGCAACATCGGCAGAAATGGATGCGCTGGGCGAATCTGCTTACTCCACCGCGTCTAAGTACGGCGTGGTGGCGAATGAATATCTGCAAAACGTCTCCACCTTTGCCCGCGCCGGTTATAAGGATGCGGCGCAGGGACTCGGCGAACTGGCAATAAAAACCCAGCTTGTCGGCGACACCGACCAAGAGACCGCCGCCCAATTCCTGCTCTCGGCAGATGCGGCATGGAAATATCACGGCAATGTTGAAAAGCTCTCCCTCGCGCTGGATAAGGCAAACACCATTGACAACAACTACGCCACCTCTATTCAGAAGATAGCAGAGGGCTTGCCTATCGTTGCCAACGTGGCTTCTATGGCCGGTATGTCCATGGACGAGACTATGGCGATGCTGGGCACGATAACCGCCACCACGCAGGAGAGCGGCACAAAAGCGGCTACTGCGGCAAGAGCACTTATTCTCAACATTCTCGGTGACACCACCACCGAAATCTCTGACGGCGTGACGGCGACCGAAGAGTCTGTAAACTCTCTCAGTCAGGTCTTGCAGAAATACGCGCCTGATGTTGTTGCGGCGGCGCAGGCAACGGGTCAGCTCATAAACCCGATGGAAGCGATAAAAGCGCTCTCCCAAGCGGCAAAAGACGGACTTCTCACCGAGGCTGACTTGATGCAGATGGTTTCCGCGCTGGGCGGCAAACTGCGTACCAACCAGCTTGTTGCCCTGCTGGAAAACTTCGATATGTACGAAGAGATGCTGATGGATATCGGCGTGGCAGCAGGAAGCGCTGACCAAGAAATTGGCATCATGCTTGATACATGGGACGCGAAGGCCAACATTCTCAAGAACACTTGGACTGAGTTCGTCTCCCATCTTGCAGACACAGGCGCAATCAAGGAAGGCCTCGACTTGACCATAGGCCTTGTGGATGCACTTGACAGCGGTTTTGGACGCTTCGTTATCACAGCGGCGGCTGCTACTGCGGCAATTGCCGCTCTCGCAAGCGGAGCTGGGGCACTTGCTGGCGTGTTGGGCACTCTCAATGCCACAATGCTACTAAACCCCTTGTTCCTTGCGGGCGTGGGCGTAGCGGCTGTATATGCCATGTCTAAGGCCGTCGAGGATGTCAACGGCAAATACGAGAAACAGGCTCAAAAAGTCGCTGAACTGAAACAGCAATATGATGCCCTGTATGGCAACGGCGGCGAATACGACAATTTGAAGCAACGCGCTGATGAATTGACACCAGCCGAGCAACACCGCCTACTTGTTCTTGAAGGCCAGAAATCTGAGCTTGATGACCAGCACAGAAAAGAGAAAGAGCTGGCCGCGATTGAATTCAAAAAAGATTGGAACAAAGAAGATAGAGTAGTAACAGATTTATCCGGCAACAGCATAAATTTTGGCTCCAAGGGCGCTAAATATACCGCCGACCTACGCAACGGTATAGACGGTCTGACTGAAAGCTATCAAAACGGCAAGGTTTCTCAGGCTGATTATCACAGCGGACTTTCAGGCCTCGTTGACACCTACAAGGACACCGCAGAAACAATCCGCGACCTGCAAGAGGCTGGCTTCGAGCTGGATGATTCCATGCTTGAGTTTCTTAACTCTTATGATGAGGCTGTCGGTTTGCTCGGAGAATTTTCCGACAGTTCTGACAACGCCTCTAACGCAACGGAAAATACAGCAGAAAAGTTTGAGGAAGAGGCCGCCTCTGTTGACGAGGCGACGGCGGCGCTACAGAGATACAAGGCTGAACTGGAAAGCCTTGCTGACAAAGAGGCCAATGCAAACGCGATGCAGACCGCGTACAATAAGGCCATGGAAGATTTCAAGGTCGGTAAGGTCAGCTCTGCATATGTAAAATCTTTCTACGACCAGTTTATCCCGGACGATATAAAACAGCAGTTCGGCTACAGCGTTGCTGACGCCATGGAATGGGCAATGAGCGACAGCAACCTTGGCAAGATTTTCGGCAGCGGCGATATGTTTGGAGCATTCCAAGACGTTATCGTTGAAAATGCCAAGAATGGTTCTCTTGACGGGATTGTCACTCTCGATGACAACGGCTTAATAACACAGATTTCGTCCTACAAAGCTCTGGCCGACCAGCTTCATATCACTGAAGCCGCCGCGCAGTCCTTAGCACAAGGCCTCAGCGTCTACATGGACGGCATCTTCTACACGGGGGAAGAAGCACAGACTATTGTTTCCCAGTTGGGTGACACGCTGGGCGAAGGCTCTCACTCTCTGGCCGATTATGCAAGCGCGCTTTCAAGCATCACGGGACAAACCTCTGTTGAGGGTCTCCTAAGCGTATTTGAGGGCTTGGAGAGAGCTGGCGCGGTCAACTGGGCGGAAAAGCTCGGCGTAAGCTCTGCGGAAGAAGCAAGAGAAATTCTCATATCCACCTTGGAACAAGTGGTAGGTGGTGTTGAAGAAGCTCAAAATGACATTTCTGACATAGACATATCGTTCGATGTTGACGCGGATGTTGCGCGGGCAGAAGAAAATCTTGCAAATCTCAAAAGGGAAAAGCAAGATGCGTCCGCTCCGGCTGATGTGCCCATAAATGTCTCAGGCGCTGAGGCCGCCAAGCAGGCATTCAACGAGGTAAGGCGAGCCAAAGCCAATGCAGGAGGTAGTGCCCAAACAACTATCAGCGCTCCCGGTGCTGATGGCGCGGCAAGCGGCATAAAGGCGGTGGCCGAAGCCGCAAAAAATATTCCGACCTCAAAGTCGATAGCTGTTTACGCCAGAGACAACGCATCCGGCGTTCTCGGCAACATAAGAGGTTATATTTCTTCCATACAAAGTAAAACCGTAACAATTACGGTAGTTGAACGCAGAATAAACGGCACTACGGGTATGCCGATTACTCCCCACGCAAAGGGAACCGACAATGCAGTAGGTGGCCCGGCTTTAATCAACGATGGAAAGCCAATAAACGGAAGCGCGGCGGAACTGGTTCTCGACAAGGGACAGGCTTACATAGCCAATGATGGCGAACCCACTGTTGTAAATCTAAGCCCCGGCGCACAGGTATTCACCGCTGAGGAAACGCAGAAGATATTCTCCGGTGCAAAAAAAGAGTTTATCTCAGCCTTCGCTGGCGGCACTGGTCTTGGTAAGCCAAGCGGAAACAGCGGTGTGTATGGCGGTTCTTACAGCGGCGGCACAGGGCGCTACGGGAGCACGGCGAGCAACAGCGATGAGCAAGACCCGCTGAAAAAGGAAGTCCGCGAGAAGCTTGACAATATAGACAAGCAGATAACCCTTGCACAGAACCAGAATGACCGAGCCAAGGAACAGGCGCTACAGCAGCAGGCCGCGCAAATGGTTAAGGAATTTGTGCAGAAGTATCTGGACAAGGGCTACAGCAACACGTCTGACGAGGTTCTTGACCTGCTCAACCGTGGTTACGGCTATTCTGATGACCTGATGAACGAGCTGGTGGATTCGCTTGAAGCGCTTACTGACGCTACTAATGTTGCCAATAAACTCGCGGAGAAACAGAAGGCAGTCGAAAAAGCGCGTCAGGAATTGGAAAACGCCAAAAAACAGCGCACGGTGAGAATATACAACCCCGTCACCGAGCAATGGGAGTGGGTAGCCAAGGCCGACGACATACTCAAGGCGCAGGAAAACCTCGCAAAAGCGGAAAAGGACTACCAAGAAGAAAAGCTTGATCGTGAGATTGACGCTATCAAGAATGGCAACATCGGAGATATCGGCGATTTAACCATGAGCCCGGCGCTTCGTGAGCTTATCGCCAATGCGAGCGACGAGGAACAAAAGCGCATAGCCGATATCCTACATGCAATTTCTGGCAGTGCAAAGGGCACGGCGGATACCACGGGAGAGAGCGTATTCAGAAGCACCGATAGCCATGACGTGTATTATCAGTTCGGCAACCTGAAGCTTTCTGAGAGCGAAGCAAAGAACATGACCGTGAAAGAGCTGGCCGACCAGCTCAGAGCACTTAAAATCACATGAGGAGGGGAGCGGTAAAACATGCTTGAGGGGATTATTGAGTTCTGGAACGCATTGAAGCCAAAAGTAGAGCAGACGGTATCTGAGAGAACTGGAAATTGTTTGCGTGTGGACAGATTCGATGTTATTGCCGCTCCAAGTAACGGGAAGATATCTGTGCGTCAGCCGTATGGACGCACAATATCTATTCCATACTGCACAGAGGTCTCGGCGGCAAAAGCCGGAGACACGGTGCTTGTGCTTTGGTGGGGAAGCCTGTCAACGGCAAAAGCGTGGTGTTTCGGCGATGGCCCCAAATGAAGAGAGGTGAGGAAAGATGCTCTTTCAACCGTCGAATATAAGCCCCGATGAAATAAATAACAGCGGAACAGTGGATTTGACAGAGCCGCTAATCGTAAGCTGGCAAGTCAATGGCGATTCGCCGATGTTGGCGTATCAAATAGCGTTTTATTTAAACGATACAGCCTCTACGCAAAAGTACGATACGGGTAAAGTGCTTTTATCCAAGCCCTTCTGGGGCGTGAATTACGCAGGACAGACGCAATTTTATTCCGTTACCATCCCTGCGGCAACTCTCGCCGCGAACGGTATCGTAAATGGTGCGGAGTATAAATTTATAATCACGCAATGGTGGAGCGCTACGGAGTTGGTTGCACAGTCAACAGCGTCTCTATTTCTCGGCAGAGATACGCCGAATGTGAGTATTTCTCCGATAAACAGTCCGCTGACCGGCTATTCGGGGATATTTACCGGCGTATATTCTCAGGCACAGGATGACACACTCGCATGGGTGCGCTGGCGCATATGTGAAATTGACACTGAGGGAAACCGCAGAGAACCCTTCCTCGATACAGGGAAAATATACGGCACAGGCGAGCTGCGAGTAGACTATTCAGGCTTCCTTAACGACACGAGCTACAGCATTATACTGGATGTGGAGACTGCGAATAATATGGTCGCCACAAGCGGATGGGTAGACTTTGCAGTGGAATATACCGTGTCAGACGATCCCGGCGGGAGTGCAAGCACCTGCCAAACTGCGGACGGCAGCGCGCTGGTGACGTGGAGTCAGATGGAGACCACGCAGGGCTACGACGTATACCGCAGGACGGACGGACAGAACAACCTTGAGAAAATTGTTACCGTCGACCGAACAGTTGGCGAAATCCGAGATTGGAGCGTTTGTTCCGGGCAAAAATATACCTATTATATATTTCCCACCGGCCCGCTGGCGTATCTGACAAAGCCCGCTGTCACAAACACGGTAAGCGTGCAGTTTTGGCTATGGAACATTATAGAGGCTACCCCGAACGCGGACGGAACGTATACCGCCGTGGCGAGTTATTTCTTCCGCTTCGGAAACGGCGGTGTGTCTGAAGGACAATTTTCCAACAATAATTCCCCGACACTGCAAAAGAACTTCACGCGATATCCCACACGACAGCCTGAGACACCAAATTACCTGACCGGAAGCGTGGGCGGATATATCGGCAAAATCGGTAAAAGCATTACATACACCGACACATTGGATCAGGCGAGGGCGTTGAGAAACCTTTCGACTTCTCCAAATATCCTGTTCCTACGCGACCCTAAAGGGCATTTCCTTAACATCCATACAAACCAGCCGGTCACGGTGAGCGTGGATCATAAAAGCGCTGTGATGCCGCAAAACGTTACGGTGGGTTGGGCGGAAGTCGGAGACACAACGGGCATAAAAATCATAAATACGCCCGAAGCGACTTTCTGGCCGAGTGACAGCATTATATTCACTCACATTACTGTTGACCCAGCAACGGGGCACCTCGTATGGACAACCGAGGACAATTTCGAGCTTGGCTCTATATTAAGCCTCGAAAACGGGCATCTTATCCAGACTGCGGGGGACGGATTTACTGTGGCGACCATGCAAATCGTAAATGGCAACAACTTGCAAGCGACAATGAACATAGGGGGATGAACGCGGCATGTATACACAAGAATGGCAACAGTATCTTGCGGCGCTCACCACCGACTTCACAAAGCTGGCTAAACTTGAGTTCCTGCAACCGAATGGGAGCGTGGCTTTTGCCTTGGACAATCAGGCAAAGAACAAAAGATCGAGCGCGTTCATTCAGGAGGGAGATTTATCCGTAAACCTCCAAAACGGACGCAGACGACAGGCAAACATCACACTGGCAAATCTCGACGGAGCCTATGACTATGCTCTTAATAAGGTGTGGTTCGGGCAGCAGATAAGGCTTTCAGAGGGACTGGTTCTGCCCAACGGAACAGATTTTTACATTCCGCAAGGAGTTTTCCTTGTGGAAAACCCGGAGGAGGCTTTTGAACCGGGACTGAGGCAGGCTACGTATCAGCTTTCGGACAAGTGGGCTGATTTGGATGGAACACTGGGCGGCAATCTTGAGGGTGCTTACGGCGTGGACGCGGGAACAAACATTTTTGCAGCTATGGCATCTTTGCTTAAATTAAACCGCTTTGACATGTCCAACACCGAAGGAGCACCTATAGATGCTGTAGCGCCGATATTCACGAGTTACTACAACGACAAGACGCAGACCTTGACGGACGGTACGAGCGTCAGCCTGATAACAGCGCCGTATGACTACCTTAGTTCCGAAACTGGGAATATCGGAGAAGTACTGCTTGGACTGGCGGAAATGTTGGCCGCATGGATAGGCTACAACCCCAACGGCAGGCTCGTTGTAGACCCCTCGCAGGATGATATTTTGGACACCAACAAGCCGGTTTTGTGGGACTTTTCAATGGGAAAGCAGCTTATGAGCATAAACTATGCGCCCAAACCCGCAGAAGTTTTCAACGACGTTATTGTGACTGGGGTTACGAACAACGAGA
Organism: uncultured Eubacteriales bacterium; assembly: GCA_958427375.1. Taxonomy (GTDB): domain Bacteria; phylum Bacillota; class Clostridia; order Oscillospirales; family Oscillospiraceae; genus Limivicinus. The sequence goes on along the minus strand of CAUABY010000002.1, from coordinate 14,782 downwards.
GCCATACCGCGCGCGGAAGAGCACAAAACCGGGACATTTCCTCCGACACCTGTATAAGCCGGATAGGGCTGAAAACCAAGCGGCTGTCCATGAAAGACTACTACTCTGACGAAATGTGCCAGGCTTACGCCGAGTGGAAGCTAAAGCGCTACGCGGTTCTCGGACGAACTGTGACCTTGAACACCACACAGATGTTCCACATTGTGGAGAATCAGATTGTGACTATCCGTCGGGAGGATAAGCCAGGCGCTCCTGTTGAGCGTCATCTCGTTCAGGGGTTCACAAGGCCGATTGGGCAGACAGGTACTATGACAATAAACGCGATATCGGTTAATGACTTTCCGATTGCTACGGCAGTTTCGGACGAAGCGAATTAACAAAGGAGAGTGATAGATAGATGGCAGAATACGACCTTGGCAAAGTATCAATCAGGCCGCGCGGCGCGTATGCCGCAAACACCAACTACGAGTTTCTTGACAGTGTTCAAAATCTCGGCGGTTCGTGGCTGGCGCTCGTGGCAAGCAAAGGCATTCAGCCCGGCGTGACTTCCGGCTGGCAAAACTACTGGATGATGATAACAAAGGGCATCAAAAGCATTACTGGCACCAGCCCTGCCGCTGGGCAAACGACCCTGACCATCACCTTTACGGATGGGTCAACGTCCGCTTATACATATGAGAATGAGGCAATTGCCCCCGGCAGCATTACGCGCACGGAACTTGCCGCTGATGTTGAGATTTTGAGCTTCACAAATAAGTCCGTCGCTGTGAGCGCGTGGGTAGCTAACAGCACCTATGCAGACTGGGGCTTTCGCGCATCAATCGCGTGCACGGGCGTAACTACCAAGCATTATGCAGAGGTGATTTTTGCCCCCGCAGACGCAACGAGCGGGGAATTTTGCCCAGTAAACAATACATACGACGGCGGCGTGTACATCTACGCGGCGAATAAGCCTACAGCGACAATAACTATACCGCTGATAGTGGCAACGCCGTTGTCTTGAGGGGGGGCTTGAGAGATGGCAATAGGAAGGACGAACACAGGCGGAGGCGGAACCGGAGCAACGCTGGTAGTCACCGGCGTTGCGGGTGATACCTGCACCATCAGCAAGGATGGCAAGTCCAAGACCAAGATTTTTGACAGCAACGGCACGGCCACATTTAAGGGGCTGGCAACGGGCGCATGGACGGTGACGATGCAGTCCGCCAGCGGCAGCACCGCAACCCGTACCGTTGCCGTGAATGCTGATTATACGCTCACAATCGCCTATTTTAGCGCAACCATCAACGTCACATATTCTGCCGGGTCTACCTGCACGGCGACTGATGGCAGCACCACACTCACGGCAAGCGATACGAGCGGGTCTTACACCTTCACAGTACCCAACGCAGGAACATGGACGGTAATTGCTACGAATGGGACAGACACCGCAAGTAAGGACGTAAGCATCACGGCGACGGGACAAATCGAGACTGTCATACTCAGTTACGCCTTGCTCCTGTACGATGCAGGCAACGAGTATATTGAGAATACCGGCGGCTGGGAATCCAAGAGGTATTGCGAGCTGACAAATACTACCACGAGTCTACATGCAGTCCCTACCGCGCGCTACTCAGCCAATGCCGGTGTTTTCGCAACGGCAAATAAAATAAATTTGACCGAATATAACACTTTACATTATTCCGCTAAGAATAATGCGGCGGAGAATTCATATCTGCAAATAGCCGTATGGGAAACAATTCCGATGAGCGGGGACCCAACAGCTGCCGCCGTTGCCAAAGCAAGCTTTTCAGCAAACGAAGAAAAAACAGGAGACATTGATGTAAGCAAATTGTCCGGCGAGTATTACATCGGCGGAAGCGTTGCCTGGGGCGATACGATTAAGGGTGACGGCTACGTTTACTTGATAAGACTGGAGCGTTAGAATGCCGATATATTTAAATGCAGATTTTAAATGCCATGTTGCTCCTGGGGAGGGGCTAACCCCAATAGAGACCGATGCTTTCGCCGACAAATGCCCTGAATACATCGAGGGCTACCGCTATATTCCTGCTGGGGAGACGTGGACGCGAGAGGACGGAGCAGAGTTTAGCGGCGAGATGATAGCCCCTTGGAAGGACTGGCAAGAGCTGGACGCGGCGCAACGCGATTACGAAAGACATCTGCTTGCAGAAACTCAGGCCGCTCTTGCAATTTTGGGGGTGAACGCATGAGCTACATTGACAGCGCGAGAGCGCTCAAGGCCGCGATTGACAGCGCGGCGGGGATGCTGACGGATATACAGGCCGTCAAGGCCAAGGCTATATTCCCAACGTGGACAAGCCTTATAGGCACAGCGGCAACGGTCGGACAGCGTTTTCGCCACGGCGATACGCTGTACAAGGTACGCTCAGAGCACACGTTTTCCGCCAAGTGGGTGCCGGGCGTAGAAACTGCCTCGCTCTACACAGCGATAGACGAGGCGCACAGCGGCACGATAGACGACCCCATCCCGTGGGTACCGCCGATGGAACTTGTCAACGGCAAGTACTACACGCAGGGCGGCAAGCTGTACAGTTGCTGGCGCGACAGCGGTATACCGCTTGCGTATGCACTGGCGGAGCTGGTCGGTACATACGTGGAGGCAGTCAATGGAGGATGACGAAAGGCAGTATAGCGGACTTTTAACGGAGGAGGAGTAATATGAGCAAGATAGAGCTTGCAACGCGCCAGATGGAGGCGTGGGCAGCAGACGACAGCCACGGCTATGACCAAGGCAACCGCTGGGGGCAGGACTATGACTGTTCCAGCGCGGTGATAAGCGCGTGGGAAAAGGCGGGCGTGCCGGTAAAGACCAACGGTGCAACGTACACCGGCAATATGCGCGGCGTGTTTCTGCGCTGCGGATTTGATGATGTGACTAACAGTGTTGACTTTAATACCGGCACAGGGCTACAGCGAGGCGATGTGATGTTAAATGTGCGCCATCACACGGCCATGTACTGCGGCGGGGGGATGGAGGTTGAAGCATCCATCAACGAGTTTGGGGGCACGACAGGCGGACAGCCGGGAGACCAGACCGGGCGTGAGTTCTACGTGCGCCCCTACCGCAATTATCCATGGGACTATGTGCTCAGGTACACCGCCGATGGGGAGCTGGCAGAAGCACCGGACAAGCCGACCAAGCCTACATACTTCTACAGCGTCAAACTCCCTCTTCTCAAGGTGGGCATGAGCGAACCCGCCGTCACCGCTGTGCAGACGCTACTTGTGGCGCGCGGCTTTTCGGCGGGCAGCATTGATGGCGATTACGGAGAACAAACAGCGCAAGCAGTAAAAGAGTATCAGGCGAGTTTTGGCCTTGACGCTGATGGAGAAGTCGGCGGCGATACTTGGATGGCACTTCTGAGGGGGGTGATATATCTATGAGCAATCAGCAGATTATTGAAGCAATAGTTGGAATTGTGGTAGCGCTGGCTACCGTGGTTGAAATATCTCCGATAAAAGTCAACCCGTGGTCGGCTATCGCGAAAGCAATCGGCAGAGCGATAAATGCGGACGTGCTTGAAGAGTTGAAGCAAACCCGCGAAAAGCTCGACGAGCATATACGCGTTGACGATGAGCGCAATGCGGACACTCACCGCACCCATATTTTGCGCTTCAACAATGAACTCATACGTGATATTCCTCACACTAAAGAGGACTTTATAGACGTGCTGGCGGATATAGATGACTATGAAAAGTATTGCAAAGCCCATACCGATTATAAAAACAACCGGGCGACACACGCCATAGCCAATATTAACCGGGTGTACGACGACCGTTTGCAAAAGCACGATTTTATTTGAGCAAGTAGCGGAATAAATTATTAGGACGGGAGGCAGCTCCCGCCCTTTTATTTTGCCCACACCTCTGGCTCAAAAGTCGATATTGCGCTTTTTTGAAAGCGCAATATTTCGTGTTGACAAATACGCAATATTGCAGTATTATAAAAGCGTAGGCAAGGGAAAAAATTAATATGGAGGCGTTTACTGTGAAAAAGTATAAGGTCAGAGAGTTCTCGGAGTTATATATTGAGGGGGAGAGCATCAAAGATGCTGTAGAAAAAGATTTTGACAAGATAGCCGACAAGCGCAAACTCGGCAATGCGGCGGGCTATACCCTACACTACGTTTGGGGTGAATACAGCGAGGAAGTCGCCGGAGTCGTTCTCCACATCGGCGCGACTGGCAGTGACACGCTTATAGGCTACAGCCCGGATGATGACCCTGTGAAAGAGTACACAGTGACTATTATCGCGGAGAAAGCTGACTGCCCGGAGCGTTTCGACGTTGAGCTTGTGTCTGACAGCACGAAGGATAATTTCAACAACCCGTTCAACGACGAATGGCTGGAACGCCCGTACCTCTGCTACGGCGGCGCCCTCGCCCTGATTGACTGCATAGCAGAATACCACAGTCAATGGCCGGAGGCCTATCTGACGGGCATAATATTGCAAAGATTTCCTACCATATCGCGCACTCCTCTCAAATACATCGAGGTTGGCAGGAAAGAGCTTTGCCGCTGCCGCCCCAAGTCTGACAAGGAAACCATGCGGCTCATGGAGAGAATATCGGACTTTACCACAGTGGTTGCCGAAAACCCCAAGGCGGACTATGATAGCTGGCCGCTTGGGTTCTATAAGGCAAGGGGCTATTTCAGAACCCTTAATAAAACGACTGCCATAGCCGCAATACGCAAGAGCAAGGGTATGACACAGAAACAGCTTGCGGAGGCTGCGCAGGTGAGCGTGAGGCAGTTGCAGAACTACGAAAAATGCTTCTCCACGCTCGAAAACGCGGCAAAATATATGCCCAAGCGTATAGCTGACGCGCTGGGCGTTGATGCCAAGGACATAATGGACGAGTACGGCTCGGTAATATTGGTAGACAAGAAATGACCGCAATGACGGGCTATCAGCAGGGTATACTGTACCTCGTCGGCTCACAGCAGGATGACCGCTTCTGCGTGAGGAATATTGACAAGCACTATATAGATGCGGTGGCCGATGTCTTTTCACCGAAGCGGCCATATCTCCAAACCCGTACCGATGGCGGCAAGGACTTTTGGGCAATTAAAAGCCCGCACGTCACTAAGCCCGCGCTGTCTGATGTTGAAGATGCACAAGGCTTTGCACGGGCTTTTATTGAGCTTCAAAGCACATTAGACTGGGCTACTCGCAAAAAGGGCACCCATTATCTGCGCCTGCGCATCTACGGGGCAGAGCGTGACTTGGAATTTCTGCAAAGCATCCTCCCGGCCAAACAGAAGCGCATACAACACATCTCCTCGTCCATTGCGGGCGGCTATGTAGGCCGCACATGTGCCCTGTATTATCAAAGTAGCCGCGAGGTGCGGGATGTTCTGAGCTATATAGACGGCTATCCCCGCAACGAAAATGTGTGGAAAAAATGGAATGAGCTTTTAGGTAAAGAGGAATGAATATAGCCCGGAATGACGGAGAGCGGGCGCTCTGCGCTCATGGTTTTTCTTGCTTTTTCGCGGATATATGATACACTGTAAATATCTTGAACCCAAGAAAAAATATAGGAGGCAAATGGAATGAAGAAAATCCTTGCACTTATCCTTGCTCTGGCTATGGCGTTTTCTCTGTGCGGGTGCGGTTCAAACGCGGAGATTGAAGAACGATTATCGGAACTTGAAGCAAAGAACGAAGAATTGTTGACGGAAGTTGATGCTTTAAGGCAAGAAAACGAGGTGTTAAAACAGGCTACCACTGAAAATTCACCTAAAGCGAACGCCAGCAATGAAGAAATTCCTGTTGAATGTCCAGATGTTATAATCTCCAATGGTTGGCACATCAAGGTTCTGGATGCCTATGTGAAGTGCCAGAACACGCAATCATCTTACTACGACTATGACGGGATGTTTCTGTTCTTCCGAGGGGAAATTGTTTCCGTCGATGCAAACGCTGATGATTGGATTTCGGTGTTGTTTGATTATTATGACGCAGATGGGCGTTACGCTGGTGACACCCAAGTCGCGTATGAAAGTGGCCTTAGCACTGATAGTATAGGAAGAACAGTTTCTGGAAATGGACTTCTTTGCGTTTATGACGCTTCAAAAGCAGCGTACAACGGCGAATGCGAAGGAGTAACAGAAACCACAAACGCCTCAAATTCTTCTATTACTTCTACTCCCACGCCTTCTTCAAACTCTTCAAAACCAAATAGTGGCGTAAAATCTAAATATTCCACGTCCGATGTGGCAGATGTAGCAAAGCAAATACTTGATTCCGAAGAAATTTTGAAGAATTGCTATGAAATCCAAACAAGTGAAGATTCGGTTATCGTGTGGCTGACTTTCGATGGTATGGCAGAAACCATGACCCGCGAGCAGCTGAACGGTAGCACGAAAACGCATGACAGCATGGACAAATCTACTAAAGATTTATGCACAATCTTATGCAATTCAGCCGCTCTGTTTGAACTCGACGACTGTTCTATTATGGTAGCGCTCCTGAATGATGTAAACACTGAAAACACGCTCATTGCTTACATAGATGGCATGAAAGTAAGTGATTATCTCGATTAACAATAAACGCCCCGTTTTTACGGGGCGAATTTTTAAAAAAGGTATTGACTTTTTGAGTTCCAAATGCTAATATACTTTTGGGAACTCAAAAATAAGGAGGGAAAAAATATTTGAGTGCCAAAATGGGCAGGCCAAAAGCATTATCCCCAAAGTCCAACGACCTGAAGGTGAGATTGGACGATGTGACGCATGATAGGCTTCTTGCTTATTGTACTCAACACGGAATAACAAAAGCTGAGGCGGTACGTAGGGGGATAGACATTCTTTTGACCGAAAAAAAATAAACATTTCGCTCCGTCCGTCCAAAGAAAGAGCAAAATGTTTATTTGAGAAGCGGAGTAATCCACTTATTAAATATTTTATCACAGTGGACACTCCTTGTAAACATTTTTTTATAAGGAGAAATATTTATGACAGTAAGAGACGCAGTAGCGGTATTGACTGACGCAAAGACCTTGTACATAGGCTGGAATGGAAGCATAACGGATTTCGACAAGGAAGATGAGCTGATGATGGACGCATATGGCAAGTACAAGGTCAGCCGCATCAACGCTGTTCCCAGCAAGGACGACGAGAGCGCATATGAGATTGACATTGCCGCCTGCCCCATCAAGGAGGAGACGGCATGAACGAGCTGACGATTTTCAACAATCCAGAGTTCGGTGAAGTCCGCACGATAATTATTGACGGAGAACCGTGGTTTGTGGGAAATGATGTTGCAACGGCGCTTGGGTACACAAATGCCCGAAAAGCATTGGCAGACCATGTTGACAATGAAGATAAGCAGCTTCTTCAAAAAGGGGAAAACACCGCTATTGATGTTCCAAATCGAGGCTTGACCGTTATCAACATGAGCGGCGTGTACTCGCTCATTCTTTCCAGCAAGCTCCCTAATGCGAAGAAGTTCAAGCGTTGGATTACCACCGAGGTTCTCCCCGCAATTCAAAAGACGGGCGGCTATCAGTCAAAGCCCCTGTCCGCCGCCGAAATGTTCCAGCTACAGGCGCAGATAAATGTTGAGCAGGAGCGCCGCCTATCCGCCATTGAGGCAAACCAGAAGAAGGTTATCGAGGCTTGCTCCGTTCCCGCTATGGAGCGTGACCAGTGGCAGGAGGGCATGAAAAAGTACCTCTCCGAGCTGTGCGAGAGTGCGGGGCTGAGTTACCCCGTCATGTACGGCGATTTGTACGGGGCGCTGGAGCGCAAGATGGGCTGCAACCTTGAAACACGGCAAAAGAACCTACGCAGGCGGATGAAAGCCGCAGGCGCAACCTACAAGGAACAGCAAGCCGCGTCAAAGCTTGCCGTTATTGCCAAGGACAAAGCCCTTGCAAGCGCGTTTGAGGGCATTGTGCAGAGATACGCCGCTGACCTCGCTGCGCGCCGCTGGGAACGCTGGAATTGAGCGGATAACGAAATGTAAAAGGAGAATATGCACCATGTTTGAAAAATACACTACCGCTTGCACGGCCTACATACAGAATATGCGCAACAATGAGCTGTCCGCACAGACAATCGAGAGCTATTCCCGCACGTTCCGTCTCTTCCGCGAGAGCATGGAGAGCCACGGCTTTGACGAAGTTATCCCCGCCGCTGTGATGGCGTTCCGCTCCGACATTGCAAAGGACGCTATCACCACCGTAAACCTCTACATGGGTCAGCTTCGCCAGCTCTCCGAGTTTTCCGTGCGCTATGGCTACACGGAGCGCTTTGTGTATGATGATGCAATGCCGCCCAAGGGAAAGGTCACGAGAGCCAAGAAAAAGCCGTATGAGCACGTTTTGAGCGTGGAGCAGATACATTCCCTTATCTCCGCTGAACGCCCCGTGTACGGCAAGAAAATGGCTACATGGGCAAGAGAACAGGCCGAGGTCACGCTACTGCTCCTCTCCGGCGCGCGCAACTCCGAGCTGCGCAATGTCACCCCCGCAGACCTCGACTGGGAAAACGGCTGTGTCACCCTCCGCGTTGCCAAGGGAGACAAGCCCCGCATGGTGCCGTTCTCTGCCACTGCTCAGGCGGCTGTGAAGCGCTATCTGGCCGCCGGCATACGCCCTGAGAGCGCCCCAGATACAGCACCCCTATTCGGCTGCATAAGCCGCAAGACGGGCGAATGGAAGCCTCTGGAGCGCACCCAGCTTTCAGACCTTGTGAACGCCTACACACGCTCTGTGATAGGCGAAGAGAACGCTTGCCGCTCTCATGCTCTGCGTCATGGCTTTGCCTCCGCCGCCCTTGAAGCGGGCGCGGCGGTCGACGATATAAGCGGCGTTCTCGGCCACGCTGACACCAAGGTCACGGCGATATACGCCCAGCGCCTCAACCCCACAAAGCTCGTCTCCGGCATCGGCGGTCTGCTCGATACGTCCATAGTACAGGCGCGGCTTGCGTGAGATAAAAAGAGAGAGCCACAAGGGCATCTTTACCCTGTGGCTCTCTTGCGGTTAGGTGGTAATGAGCAAGCGGCTGAACGTTTCGCGGCCTTTCGGAGTGATGAGGGTCTGCGTTCCGCTCCACTGGGTCTTTTCGTTGATGCACTCTTTCACCTCGAAAAGACCTTCACCGCATCTGTCGGCATATGGCATAAGTTTGCCACGCTTAAAGTCTTTGGGCTTATCGTATATTTCCCGTAACTGCTTTGCAGTGTAGCCCGTGACGTGTTTATAAACAAGGTCGGTAAACTGCTTATATCTCCAGTTCTTGTGCGGACTTTCTGGAAGCACTTCTTTGAGAATGTCCGTGAACAGGCGGCGTTCAGCCTTGGAGCGGGCACGGATAATTTTCAGCTCACGGTATCGTTTCTCCGCTTCAATGAAGTAGCGACGAACCATTTTCCCCATGTCGTTACGTTCCAACATCGCCATTTCCTTTGCGGTGTCCATTGTTACGATATATTCTATCCTGTGTTTTGCACCGCTGGGCTGCTCCATTTTTTCGTGGAGCAGGCAGTAGTCACGTCCTTTCTCGGCGTCCACATCTTGCAGTCGTTTCTTTACCCATGTGGAAAAGTCCTGTCGGCTCTCCAATGCCCGCCACAGCTCACGGGCGTTAACCACCTGCTCGTTTGAACTGCTACCGTCAATGCAGTTCTTTTCGTAGATTGGCACTATGCTCTTTTCAAGAAATTTCATTTCATCATGCTTCAAAACAAATTTCCTTTCCAACACGGCTAACTTTGGCCGTGTTTTATAACATTTTCAGTAAAAGCACAATAAATGCTTGCAAAAATGTAATGTACACCTACAATGTTTTGCGGATTTTCTGTCCTTACTGCACTGTGACAAGACAGCGAGCGGTGAGCTTGTTAAACTGCGCCTCGTAGACTGGGCGAAGCTTGGGGTCATCGGCGATAACGGTCATGCGGGAGACGCGGTGTATCTCTGCCCAAGGAATGCCCTGCTTTTCCATGCGTCTGTGGCGGTTGTCGAGCCGTCTTTTCAAGTCGACATGAGCAACGGCCTCCACTTCCTCGTAGAGCCTGTGGCGGGTATCTCCATAGTCCAGCCCGTACTTCTGGCAAAGAGCGCTGACACGTCCATTCATTTCTCTCTGCCAATCACCGCCGGGAGAAGCTGTAGCAATAGTGCTGACCGCATCGGTAATGCGTCCGACCTTTTCAACTTTACTCTCCATAGCGGCAATGCGCTTGTCCTGTTCCACCATAAGCTGGGCTTGCGCAAGAAGCATCTCTGGTATACTAAGGGGCTTTGCAGCGGTAACAAGCTTTTGCTCCATTTTGTTAAAAGCGTCTATGTACTTCAATTTCCACTCAAGCGCTTCGTGCCCTGTAAAGCCCATAGCCAACAGTGAAAAGCCGTCGCGATTTATCAAAAATACGCGCTGCGCTCTTCCATAACTGTCCGGTTCCACAGTTTCAAAAAACATCTGCGCAAAATTGCGCACATCTCTTTTTAAGTTGTCAATCGACCGCAAAACATCACGGTGATTTTTCCCAAAGCGTTCCGCTATTTCGCGGCTACTCACAACCGCCTGACCGTTTTCGCTGACGGTAACATTAATTAATTCATTCATAATAATTCTCCTTGTAATATTTTACCCTATAAAGCTGTCTGAGCGCAAGTGCAAGGCCGTTGGGGACTTTCAGAGTACCCGACAGGGTTTCCCCTTGCGGCGCGTCTGCAAGGCTCACAGTCACTTTGTAAACGTCACAAGGCAAATCTTGATTCGCTATTACACATGCTCTCTTACCAGCAAGTTGAAGCATTTCGAGAGCGTCCGTCGGAGACTTTGCTGGAATTAGCTGGACATAGCGCCCCGTTCCTCCAGCAAGCGGCGTAATAACTGCTCTGTATTCGTACATCATATTTTATCCCCCCACAAAGCCATCGCCGTTTCTGCGCACCCGCGCAGAAGTTTTCCTATAGATGATACATCTTCCTGCTGTTTGCGGGAATAAGAGTGCGAATCCTTGTGCGAACCTACTTTGTAGATGGTGGCTATAATAGCGGTATCTTTATACGAAACGACGCCACTAAGTCTCTGCGACAGTTCTCGCAGTGCTGCTGGAGCGGACTCTGCGATTACCATATGATTAGTACGAAAAGGCCATATATCCTTATACTCAGGGAATGGGGGATATACATAAAGCGAAATCACGTACTCATGCTTCACTGTCTGCGTCTTTAATATCGGCTTTTGCTGTGCGTCTGCAATCATGGTCTATTAATCCCTCCTCGTCAAATCCTTCGTAATAATATTCTTCGCTATACGGTTCTCCACGCTTGGGTACTTCCGCCAGCGGGTCACGGAGATGGTCAAAGCGTATCTTGCTGACAACCGGCTTGCACTGGCTCATGGTTTTCCCGTTGACCTTATAAGCAACAGTTTTCAACTGGTATTCGACAATTACAACCTGGCCTTTTTGGGTGTACTGCATAACCAGCTCACCCATGCGCCCAAATGCGGTAAAGGGTATAAAGTCGTATAGAATAGTTTTGCCGCCCGGTCTGAAATCGCGTTCTGAGGCGAGGACAAACATGACATAGGGCTTGCCATCGATGCTACCGTACTTCTGCACAGGGTCAGAAGTCAGATAGCCCATAGCCATACCTTTGTTGAACATATTATCTGCCCTCCAATTCAATTTCCATAGTCTTTTCCGCCCCTGTCCCTGTACGGCTTGCAGAGCGTGTACTTCCAGCCGTGCGGTACTTTTTCGAGTTTGCACCAGCCGTTGTAGAAATACTTTGTGTCTCCAAAATATTTGCCGCCGGGCGCGATATTCCGATACCATGTGTCATAATCAGGACATCTGTCAGGGCTTATGTTGGCGCGGGCGTATTCGAGAACCTTTCTTGCCTCGCGTTCATCTGTGTAGATTTTCACTATTTTGTAGTGGTCGCCGCCATATTCACGCTGACCGGCAAACAGCCTTTTGTGGTACATTTCCATTTCTGTCTCTCCCCTTATTTGAATTTTATTGTTATGTCATATTCCTGCTTGAGTGCGTCTTTCACATCGGCAAAGGATATATCGCCGCTGTTTATTTGGCCGCAGTAGAAGTCGACCTCGTGCGCCAGACGTTCCAGCTCCTCATCAGGGAAGCCGTGCTTGTCCTTGAGAATGAACAGCATTATTGTTGAGACGAAGTTTGCGCCCTCCATATGTCCAAGCGCGAGCGCGCGGTCACAATCCTGCTGTGTGCGCGGAATAGAGCGCGGGTTCTTTCGCTTATTCATTGTGCGTCACTCCTTGTCCTGTATAGTTATTACGCTCCCATCAGGGAACGAAAAATTGAGGATACAGCCGAAAAACTCTGCGGCTGAAATCAGGTCGGGCACGGTGAAATTATCCTTGTGAAACTTCACACTCAAGCCCTGCGGGCTTATGCCAAGATGCTCTGCAAGCGCTTTGTGCGTGGTCTCCGTCAGAGCAAGCATGGCCTTGATTCTTGAACCTACCAAGTGAATCACTCTCCTTGTATATATTAAATAATGTAGGAATACCGATTAAAGCAAACGTGAAACATATTAAATAGAAGCGCTTTTCTTGCGAAATGTTTCTGCGTTCTCGTTCCAGAAGTACGCTGCTGATTTTGCCGTGCTGAACGCGAGCGGAATTATGTATTTGCAGCTCTCGCATTTTGCCCCATACAGCTCTCGGATAAAGTGCGGCATGGGGTACTCAAACATCACGATACGAGCAGGAGCACCGCATTTGGGACAACGTTTAAGTGCCACGTCATAGGGCACCGGAACTTCGACAAGCTTTTTATCATTTGCCATATGCTTTCACCTCCTCAGACAGCAGACGAGAGAAGCGGCGGGGTCATCTGCGAAGCTTCGAGTATGTAGCGCGACGGGTTTGCCATCACTTTTTCGTAGCTCTCTGCGCCCTGAAAATCGTCTATGACGGCTTTTTCTTCTGCGGACATATCTGTGTAATGCTTGCGTCCGTAGCACGGAGGAAGCCAACTGCGCTCTCTGGCAGCGTAGATGTTGAGACGGTCAATGAGCTGTGCCGCCTCCGGCTTAAATTTGATATGGCAAGTGCCTTTTTTATAAAACTGCGCTGTGAACCATGTGAGGTCAACAACGGTTTCTCCCTCGCCAATGGCTGTTCTTATGGCGCTTTCCACATCACGCCTTAAAATGGTTTCCCCGCGGTCAAGATAGTTTAGCGCACGTTCAAGGTCACTTAATTCTGAAAAAACTTTGTAGCTGTCCAGCTCTTTACTATTCTTCCAGCCATAGTAGCTACAGAAGCCGTTTATGGGCAATATGACCTTCATGCCGACCTTGTGGGCTTTGTTCGTCGCCCAGCCGTTATAGTAGTGAATATTCTTCTGGCACTCCGGGAACCATGAATACTGCGCGGAGAATTTTTCAAAGAGAGCGTCTATACTCTCCTTCACACCGTCCACGAGCTGCGCGTTGAGGTCATAGTAGACCTGCTGGAGGTTGAAGAGGTTGAAATCATAGCCACAGAGCTTATCGACCATTGTGGTGTAGTCCTTCTGCATCTTGGACGTCATACGTGATGTAAACTCCGGCTTGTTGAGCAGACCGCGCCAATACTTCATGCGCAGGGCTTTCATGTACCGCTCTACACCGGACGTGCCGACCGTCTTAAACTCTCTGCCGTTTATGTTGATGGATATAAGCGGCTCTATGTAGCTTTTGGATGCGTCTAAATCGTCCATCATGTAGGGAGTGAGGGCGTTGTACTCTTCTATGAGTTTCTTGCCAAGCTGCGCTTCAAATTCAAAGGACTGTATCATCTGCTCCGCCCAAGTACCGTATACCATAGCGTCGGGTTCTGCTTCATCGTTGTGCAGCTCTTCGGTCTGCGCTTTTTTGAGGTTTTCAAAGATAGTTGAGGTCTTGCGCCGCGCGGGAATATTCACATAGACTATCGCAACCTCAACATCGGTTCTGCGCTGCGCGTGCTTAAATGCGTCACGGACAAACTCTATCTTTGCGCCATACTCCGCGAGCTTCTGCTTGAGGACTTTGCGGCGGTTGGTGTACGGATTTCTTATCGTCTCGGCATTGAGCAGACATACAATTTGACCGCCGTCAGCCTGAAGCTCCAACGCCTTCAAAAGATGCTCATCACCGTTTGAAAATGGCGGGTTCATTATGATGAGGTCATAGTGCTTATGCGAATGGAAGGTAAGGAAGTCGTCGCCTATGACTCTGTAGTTCTTCCCGCGAAGCAGGGCAATGAGATTCGTGTCGTGCTCTATCATGTCCACGGAGTCGATATCAAAATTGTTATCATAGCGGCGACTGCGCTTCAGAAACTTTATGTACAGCTCCGCAAGGTCGCCTTTGCCCGCTGACGGCTCCAAGACTGTACAGATCTCCTCGGACTTCTTTATATTGCCAAACATCTTTCCAGCAAGCGCGCTGGGCGTGGGGAAAAACTCGGCGTTCGTGTCTGCGAGGTACGAGACGATGTTTGTACCGCTCTCCGGGGCTTCCTTATATCTCTCGGCGATCAACTGTTTTGCCTCAAAGAGAGAGGACGCTTTTCCAAGGTAACCGCCCTCTTCCAGACTGACACCGTAATATATACCGCGTCTGCTGTAGTTATCGCGGTACTGGTTTATCTCTCCGACTTTCCCGCGGTTCGTGTAGACAGCCCAATGCAGTCTGCCGTTCGGCCACTTCTCGCGGAAGTCGCTGTCATAGCCGTGAAGATGCAAGTGCTGTTCAAAGTAAAAATGCAATGTGCTGTAATATTC
>CAUABY010000001.1 GCA_958427375.1 uncultured Eubacteriales bacterium | reverse complement strand
GGTCAAAAAAGTCAAAAAAGACTTTTTTGACAAGCTGAAGGGGATACAGCATTTTGCTGTATCCCCTTGAAATTTTTACTTTGAAGAGCTGACCGTAGGTCATTGCTCTTTGTGGTTTAACAGTATACCGTTTGCGGCAAAAAGTCAAAATGTCAGCTGAAGCAGGGGAGAATCGAAGCTTAGCTTAATCAGCGGGAGAAAGCATGGATTCGTGATTTCTCCCGCTGTTTTTTGCTTTTTTATTTGCCGTCATCCGGGATGAACTCCAGATTGTCCAAGGCATAGCGCAGCGCCATGCACATAAGCTCATTGCGGGAGCGGTCGCTCTTCGCCGCGAGAGCGTCAAATTCCTCCTGCAATTCCCTGTCCATCCGCAGGGTCATAACTACGGATTTATCTTCCTTGCGCTCGTATCTCTTCCGACGTACTATAAATTTATCTGCCATGTTACACCTCTGTATTTTTGTATTACATATATGAGATTATTATAAACAAAATAACTTGACATTCATATAACATATGATAGTATATGAATACATAATACGTAATACATATTGCTGAATTGAAAAGAGGGGGGTCAAAAAAGTGGAAAGCGTGCTGGAACAGCTTTATTTTGGCAGGATATACCCGGCGGAGCAGTATGCCGCGAAAGGAGGGGAATACCGCAGGCTCCGCCGGGAAAATGAGGCGCACTATGAGGAATTCATGGAAATGCTGAGCAAATTGGATCCGCCGCTCGACAAGCGCTTTGGTGAAATCATGGATGAGCGGCTTGACGTCATGTTATATGAGCTGTCGGAAATGTTTGTCAGCGGCTTTCGGCTTGGGGCAAGGATAATGACAGAGGTTTTTGCCGACGAATAAGCTGAGCTTAACCTAAACCAGCACCCGAAGGCGGGATTAAATGCCACTTGGCTTAAGCATACAGAAAAGGCGGACGCTTTAATACCGCGTCTGCCTTTTTAACATTTTCGACATATCATATTCTCTGCCTGCGCGATACTTTCCTGTGCTATTCCCTCGCGCCGCTGTCAGCCTATACGTCATCAGCCCTGTACGATGAAGCCGCCGCCGAGGAGCCTGTCACCATCGTATAAAACGGCGGACTGCCCCGCCGCCGGGGCGCGCACAGGCTCGTCACACTCGATGCGCACATAGTCGCCGTCGACATACGCGGTGCAGGGCGGGTTTTCCCACTTGGTGTGCCGTACACGCACGGTGGCGCGTATCGGCGTTTGCGGCGGGTCAATGAGCCAGTTGAAATTGCGCGCCGTGACCTCGGTTTTGAACAGCTCCTCCCAGAGCGCGAGCTCTATGGTGTTGTTCGCCGCGTCGATGCGCGAAATGTACACCTTTCGCTCGTCAATAAGCCCGGCGCGGCGCTGGCCGACCGTGTAGCGATAGATGCCCTCGTGTTGGCCGACAACCTCGCCGTGAAAAACGAAGTCACCCGCGCCGGGGAGCGCCGCGCGCCCGCCGAGCCACGAGATATAATCCCTGTCCGGGATGAAGCAGATTTCCATGCTGTCGCCCTTGTGCGCCACCGGCAGGGCAAACTCCTCCGCCATAGCGCGCGTCTCGCTCTTCTCATAAGCGCCAAGCGGGAAGATGACGCGCGCGGCCTGCTCGCGCGTTAGGCGGCAGAGCATATAGGTCTGGTCGTTCGCCGGGCGGCCCTTATATATAGCGCCCGTGCCCTCAGCGCGGGCATAGTGCCCCGTGGCGACATAGTCCGCGCCCAGCCGGTCAGCCGCGGCACAGAGAGTTTTGAACTTGACCGCGGGGTTGCAGACAACGCAGGGGTTAGGCGTCTCGCCTTGAAGATATGAGCGCGTGAACGGCGTACACACATGCTCTTCAAGCTCGCGGCGCACCTCGGCCACCTCAAGCGGGATGCCGATAAACTCCGCGGTTTGCACTGCGTCGCGAAGCGCGGCCTCGTCCGCGTTGTCCATGTACAGTCCCTGCACCTCATACCCGGCGTGCCTGAGAAGCACCGCGCACACGGCGGAATCCACCCCGCCGGAAAAACCCAAAACTACTTTCTTCATAGACCTCTCATTCATATTGCAAAGCCGCGGCGCGGCTTTTTATTTTTTGCTCTCGGTGTATATCATCAGCACCGACACGTCCGCCGGGGATACGCCGGAAATGCGGCTGGCCTGTCCGAAGCTCGCCGGGCGTATGCGCTTTAGCTTCTCGCGCGCCTCTATGCGAAGCCCCGGCACCATGTCATAATCTATGTCCGCCGGGAGCGGGCGCTCCTCCATCCTGGTGAATTCCTCCACCTGCTTGAGCTGCCGCTTTATATACCCGTCGTACTTGAGCCTGAGCTCCACCTGCTCACAAACCGCGCGCGGGAGCGCGGGGCGCGCCGGGTCAAATGGCGCGGTGTCCGCATAGCTCAGCTGCGGGCGGCGGATGAGCCCGGCAAGGGAAATGCCGGTGGTAACCGGGGTGCTGCCCCTTGCGCTGAGTATCGCGTCAAGCTCGGCGCTGGGCGCGGCGTGGGTGTTCTCAAGGCGCGTCAGCTCCGCATCCACAGCGGCGTATTTATCCAGCACCTGCTGATAGCGCGCCTCCGACACAAGGCCGATGCGCCGCCCAATGTGCGCAAGGCGCTGGTCGGCGTTGTCCTGCCGGTGCAAAAGGCGGTACTCACTGCGTGAGGTCATCATGCGGTAGGGCTCGTTCGTGCCCTTGGTTACAAGGTCGTCAATGAGCGTGCCTATATACCCGTCGGAGCGGCGCAGGATGAGCGGCGCCTCGCCCTTTATTTTCAGCGCGGCGTTCACCCCTGCGACAAAGCCCTGCACCGCCGCCTCCTCATAGCCGGAAGAACCGTTGAACTGCCCCGCGCCATATAGGCCGGAGACCTTTTTCGTCTCCAGCGTGGCGTAAAGCTCCGTCGGGTCGACGCAGTCATATTCTATGGCATAGGCACAGCGCGTCATCTCCGCGTGCTCAAGCCCCGGTATGGTGTGCAGCATCTCAATCTGCACCTCCTCCGGCAGGGAAGAGGAGAAGCCCTGAATGTACAGCTCCTCGGTGTTCAGCCCCATCGGCTCGACAAAGAGCTGGTGGCGCGGCTTGTCGGCAAAGGTCATCACCTTGGTCTCAATGCTTGGACAGTAGCGCGGCCCCACGCCCTCAATCACGCCGGAGTAGATGGGACTGCGGTCAAGGTTGGCGCGGATTATCTCGTGCGTGTGTTCGTTGGTGTAGGTGAGATAGCAGACAGCACGGTTGACGGGCGTATGCCCGGCGGTGAAGGAGAAAGCCTCCGGCTGCTCGTCACCGGGCTGGAGCTCCATCTTTGAAAAGTCCACCGTGCGTGCGTTGACGCGCGGGGGAGTGCCGGTTTTGAAGCGGCGCATGGAGAGGCCGAGCTCGGCAAGCCGGGGGGACAGATCAGTCGCCGCGGCCAGCCCGTCCGGGCCGGAGCTTGTGAGCACCTCGCCCACGATAGTGCGCCCGCCAAGGTAAGTGCCGCTGGCGATAATCGCGGCGCGGCAGGCGTACACCGCGCCCGTGCGCGTCGTCACGGACACAACGCGCCCATCCTCAACGCCGATATCGACAACCTCGGCCTGCTTGACGCGCAGATTTTCCTGAAGCTCAAGAGTGTGCTTCATTACCTCCTGATAGCGCCGCCTGTCGGCCTGCGCGCGCAGTGAGTGTACCGCCGGACCCTTGCCGAGATTAAGCATGCGGTACTGTATACAGGCCTTGTCCGCGGCCTTTGCCATCTCGCCGCCGAGCGCGTCCAGCTCGCGCACAAGATGCCCCTTGCCCGTGCCGCCTATGGCCGGGTTGCAGGGCATGTTGCCCACGCTGTCAAGATTGACCGTGAAGCACACCGTGTCAAGCCCCAGCCGCGCCGCGGCCAAAGCTGCCTCAATCCCCGCGTGACCCGCGCCGATAACCGCTATATCGCATTTTCCCGCATCGTACTTTATCATCGAAAGCCGCCTCTGCTTTACCAAATAATTTATCACTCTATTATATCCGCCGCGCCGCGCCGCGTCAAGAAATTGCGATATTTCCGCTTGACCGCGGGCAATTTAAAACGTATAATTTAAATAATAAAAGACGGAATTTCAGACGGAACTTTTTCGCGTACAATCAGTCTAAACAGTATAAGGACAAGGAGGCTGTACTTATGAAAGGCATCAGAAGATATTTTACGGCTGTTTTGGCGGCGTTTGGACTTGTGCTTGGGCTTTTTGCGGCCGCGCCGGTCAGCGCGAGCGCGGAAGAGCCTGGCAGCCCCATCACAAAGGTTTTGGCTACGACCTCTGGTACGCCGGTTGCGATGTCAAGCGCGGGCAGCATCAGCGCCGCGACGAGCACCGCCGGGTGCTATGTGGCCGGTATTTCGTGGACGGATATGTCCGGCCAGCCGATAGATACCTTCACCACGGACTATGCCATGGTGACTATCACGCTGGGCGTTCAGCCGGGCAGCTATTTTGCCGATGGGCTTGAGGTGTATCTCAATAACTCTCCGGCGGACGCGGCAGTCGGCGGCGGGGGCACCTACCTTACCATCACGCGCGTGTACGCGCCGGATGTGTGGGCGCCGACCATCACCAAGCATCCCACGAGCGAGAACATTGAAGAGGGTGAACTCACATCGTTCGTCGCCTCGGCCAACGGCGTGGATACGAGCGTGTGGACGCTTATCGACGGCAACGGCAATAAGTACAGCATAGAAGAGCTGCAAAAGAGCTATCCGCAGATGACCTGCAGCGAAACTTTCGGCAAGGTCATTTTGAGAAACATACCAAAGGCGCTGGACAACAGCAAAATCTACTGCACTTTCTCCGGCGCGGGCGGCAGTGTGGAGACGAACGCGGCCTATCTCTATGTAAAGGCCGCCGCGCCCACGCCCACTCCGAGCCCGTCACCCACGCCAACGCCGTCGCCGTCGGCAAGCCCCAGCCCCTCACCATCGGCGAGCGCCTCACCCGCGCCGGGCGATGAAGAGCCGGCCGACCACGAGCATAGCTACGGCCGCGAGTGGAAGTATGACGAGAACAGCCACTGGCACGAATGCAGCATCTGCGGCGCGCGCTCGGACGAGACCGCGCACAGTATGACGTGGAAGGAGACTGAGAAGCCCACCAAGAAAGCCCCCGGTGAAGAGACGGGCGAGTGCTCGGTGTGCGACTATGAGACCACGCGCGAGGTGAAGTACGAAAAGAGCGCTTCGAGCGGGAAATGGATACTCTATGTCGGCATCGGCGCAATTGTTCTGATAGTTGTGCTGATGGTGGTATCGAGCATAAACGCGCGGCGCGAGAGACAGCGCCGTGCGCGCGAGCGTGCCCGCCGCCGCAGAGAGCGGGATTATGATGACTGGGAATAAAGCCGGGATAAACGATAAAACGCCTGCATACTGAGAACTTTTTCGCGGGCGGAGATAAAATCAGCTGTGAACGCTTGGCTTACGGAGGGGCAGGGACTTATTTTCCCCGCCCCTCCGCTTTGCGTGAAAAGACTTGCTTTTTCAGACAATACAAGTTAAACTGTTTTTTACAGGAGATGATGCCTGCAGATCAGGCCGCGTGATACGGCGGTCTGCACGGCATGAGAACTTACAGTACTATGGTGGACATGAGGTGATGCACTGCATGACAGAAGAGATTCAGAAGGGAAAAATAAAGAATAAGAGCCTTCAAAAAGCTATCAATGTCCTCAATTGCTTTATTGAGAAGCAGCCGCTCGGAGTGACTGAGATAAGCGAGATGCTTGATTTGTACAAGAGTAACGTTTTTGATATACTCAGTACGCTTGCCGCCATGGGCTATGTTGAGAAAAACGAGGAGTCAGGCAAATATTATCTCGGCATCGGCGCTGTAAAGCTTGGGCGCGCGGCAAAGGAGGCAAACGGTTTCCAGCGCATAGCCGGAATTCATATCCGGCAGCTCGCCAAGGAGACGGGCGAAACCTGCTATCTCACCGTGCCGCAGGGCTACACCGTTTTTTATCTTGACGCTGTCGCACCCTTTGAGAACCACCCGTTTATGACCGCGTCTATGCACAATTTCACTGACACCATGAATTCCACCAGCAGCGGCAAATGTATGCTGGCTTATATGTCGGAGGCATTTATAGAGGATTACCTGTCCGCACCTCTGCCGCGCTTTACGGAGTACACCATCACTGACCCGGAACTGATGCGCAAAGAGCTGAGCGAGATAAGGCAGCGCGGCTACGCGGTGGACAATATGGAAAACTCAATAGGAATAAAGTGCGTGGCCATGCCTATCCTCAATGGAGACGGCGCTGTTGTCGGCGCCGTCAGCGTTAGCGGCCCGTCACCGAGATTTACGGAAGAAAAAATTGAGCAGTTTGTGAAATTGCTGTCAAAACATATCAAGGAAATATGCTCCGCTTTGTGAGAAGTACACAAAAAGTAATTTTTAGATTTGTAACGAGTGTTAATTGTTTTTAAGATTATATGGTGATATTATAAAAGCGCAAATTAACTTTGCGCTTTGTTTTTCACAATATATCAGAACGAGGTTCTGCATAACAGAACAGACGGACGCAGAAAATGGCGAGAGCGGAAATCTCGCTATAAAAAAGGCTTAGTTCAAAGAACAATGTTCTGTATAATAGAACATTGCGCAAAGGAAAACAAACAAAAATTAATACAGGAGGGTAAGAAGTTATGGCAAAAATCGTCATGGAGACGGAACGCTGCAAGGGCTGTCTGCTCTGCGTAAGTGTGTGTCCTGTCGGCGCTCTGTCTCCTTCCGGTGAGCTGGGAGAGAAAGGCTATGAGACCGTGAAGGTGGACGAGGACAAGTGCATCCAGTGCGGCTCATGCTACAGGATGTGCCCGGACTATGTGTTTGAAATATTATAAAAAGGATGTGACTGCAAGATGGCAAAAGTATTGATGAAAGGCAACGAGGCCTTTGCCGAGGCCTGCCTGCGCGCGGGCTGCCGCTTTTTCAGCGGATATCCGATCACGCCTCAGACTGAGATTTTGGAGTATATGTCCTGGCGCATGGAGGAAGTAGGCGGCCAATTTGTACAGACTGAGTCTGAAATCGCCGGTATAAACATGCTCTTTGGCGCGGCGGCCTGCGGAGCAAGAGCGCTTACGACATCTTCCGGACCGGGCTTCTCGCTCAAACAGGAGGGCATTTCGTATCTGTGCGGAAACGATATTCCGGCTGTTATCGCGGATGTTATGCGCATAGGCTCAGGCCTTGGCGATATATTCCAGGGTCAGGGCGACTACTGGCAGCTCACCCGCGGCGGCGGTCACGGCGACTACAGAACGATAGTGCTTGCGCCTGCAAGCGTACAGGAGAATGCGGACCTTGCGTATCTGGCCTTTGACTTGGCGGAGAAATACCGCCACCCGGTGCTTATAGGCTCGGACGCGGCAATTGGACAGATGGTGGAGCCGGTAGAACTGCCGGAGATGAAAGAGCACGACATAAACACCTACGACTGGGCAATCGCGCCCCGTCAGGAAGGTGAGGAGCACAGGATCGTCTGGAACACCTACTACACGATAGGCGCGGACGCATATGTGGACTACCTCAAAGATAAGTACAATCGTATGGAGGCTGAGGAGCAGCGCTGGGAAGCGGTTGAGACGGAAGATGCGGAGATCATTCTCGTTGCATACGGTATCAGCTCCCGTATTTCCAAAGCGGCGGTTAAGAAAGCCAGAGCGCAGGGCATAAAGCTCGGTCTTATCCGCCCCATCACCCTTTGGCCGTTCCCGAAAAAGGCTTTCGATGCTCTCGGCGAGCAGGTCAAGGGTATCCTGTGCGTGGAAATGAACATCCTCGGCCAGATGCGCGATGATGTTCGCCTGACGATAAACGACAGGCTTCCGGTAGAGGGCTACAACGAATTTGCAAATGTGCCGTCTGAGGATATTATCCTTGAGCGCGTACAGAAAATGCTAAAGGAATACTGAGGAGGGACAGACAGATGAAATGCAAAGTACCCAGAGGCATAGATACAAAGGCACATATCGGCTGGTGTCCCGGTTGTGGCCACGGCATCATCGCCCGCCTCGTTGCGGAGGCTGCCGAACAGCTCGGCATCGAAGATAAAATCATCATGGTTGAAGATGTCGCCTGCGGCGAGTTTGCCCAGACGGTTATGCACTTTAATAACATCGGCGCGGCTCACGGCCGCCCGATCATCACCGCGGCTGGCACAAAGCGCGCCAGACCCGACGCAATCGTGATAGCGCATCCCGGCGACGGCTCGGCATACAGCATCGGCATGGAGAGCACTATCCACTGCGCTATGAGAAATGAAAACATCCTCGCGCTTGTTGTCAACAACAGCGTTTTCGGCATGACCGGCGGACAGATGTCACCCACGACTCTGCCCGGCATGAAAACCACATCCTCACCCAAGGGCAGAGACCTTGACAGGAACGGCAGACCCTTTGACGCGATGAAGGTTCTCAGCCAGATGGATATTGCGTATCTTGCCCGCGGCAGCGTGGACAGCCCGGCACAGGTCATAAAGACCGGGAAGATGATAAAGAAAGCGCTTGAAAAGCAGATGAACGGCGAGGGTTTCTGTCTTGTTGAAGTTCTCAGCCCCTGCCCCACCAACTGGAACAAGACTCCGGCGGATGCTCTGAAATTTATGAAAGAGCAGCAGGAGGCATACTTCCAGCTCGGCGAGTTTGTAGATAGAGGAGGTAAATGAGCATGACTGAAATAATTTGCTCCGGCTTCGGCGGACAGGGCGTACTGGTTGCGGGAATGATACTCGCTGACGCGGGCATGGAGGATGGCAAGAACGTTACCTGGTATCCGTCTTACGGCTCCGAGATGCGCGGCGGCACGGCAAACTGCAACATCAAAATAAGCGATGAAGAGATACCCAGCCCCTACTGCCATCAGCTTGACATACTCTACACGCTCAACGATGCTGCAATAGACAAGTTTGAAAGCCAGATTAAGCCCGGCGGCATCCTGCTTGTCAACAGCAGCCTTGCGAGAAAAGACAGAACATACCGTGATGATATCAAGGTGGTAAAGGTTCCCGCGACCGATATCGCAAATGAGCTGGGCAATGCCCGCGGCACAAACATCGTAATGCTCGGCGCGCTCTCCCACGCGTCCCCTGACTTTGACGTCACGTACATGCGCGGTGCTATAGACTACTTCTTTGCCAAAAAGGGCAAAGTAAACGCCAAGAACGCCCTGTGCTTTGACAGGGGCGTGGAAGAAGCGGAAAAACAGCTTTGAGCGAAGCGGCGTCCGGCCAACCCCGGCCGGACGCGTGAGAGACAGAAATATAAGCTGAGGAGAGAAAAATGGGAAACATAAGATCGGTAGACCTAATAATAATTGTGGCCTATTTTGTGCTTATGGCAGTTCTTGGTGTGGTCGGATATAAAAAGAATAAGACCAGCGAGGACTATTTTGTAGCAGGAAAAAGGCTCGGCACGTTCTCTCTCGCCGCTATGTGGATGTCCTCCTGGATAGGAGGCGCGTCTATTGTTGGAACGTCCACCGACGCGTATAATCTGGGCGTAACCGGCGGATGGTATGTGTTGATTTTATCGTTTGGCTGTGTTATTTTCGGCCTTACATTTTCTAAGATAGTAAACAGACTTGGCACAAAGCTTCAAAATATCACCTATCCCGCACTCGTGACGAGCCGCTATGACAAGCGCTCCGGTACGATAGTGGTCATATGCTGTTTCCTTGCGAATCTGGCGTTTTTGGCAAGCCAGCTTGTCGCAATGGGCAGTATGCTCACCACCATCACCGGCTGGAGCACAGCAACCTGCTTTTTAGTCAGCACGGCTGTCACCATTATCTATTCCTCGATAGGTGGGCTTTTAGCAATTACCTATACAACATGGATACAGTTTGTCCTGATTATACTCGGTACGGCTGTTCTGGGCGTACCGCTGGCGGCGAAAGAAATGGGCGGCATTAACCAGCTCTCCGCCCTGCCGCCGGAGTTTTTCGATCCGGGTCGTTCAGGCTGGCCGACTATAATCGCGCTCGCCGTCAGCTCCATCTTCTCGTTTTTTACCAGCATGGACAGCTATACCCGCTGCTTTGCGGCAAAGGACGCAAAGACCTCCCGCAACGGCGCGCTGTGGGCTGGTGTGGCGATTTTGTTCATTGCGCTCGGTGCGACTATAATGGGCATGTCGGCAAGAGTGCTTATGCCTGAGCTTCCTGCCGGAAGCAGCGCGTATGCCGCGCTTGTAGCAAAATATTTCCCGGTCGGCATATCCGGACTTGTATTTGTAGGCGTATTTGCCGCTATCATGTCCACGGCGGTTGTCAGTATCAATGGCTGTGCCGCAAACGTCTCAATGGATATATATAAAGACACTATAAAACCCGACGCCTCCGATAAAGCCGTGAAAATCATGGGCATTGTAAGCTCGGTTGCGGTCGGCATCATCGGCGCGTCACTTGCCTGGTGGAAGTATGACATAATTGAGCTGCTGCTTCTTGCGTTCACCTTTGAGGCCTCCGTGCTCTTCTTCCCGACTGTGGCAGGTGTGTTCTGGAAAAAACCGACGGCAAACTCCTCGTTCGTCAGCATGCTCGTGTCTCTGCTGGTTGTGCTTTTGTGGCTGGTGGGAGATGGCTTGGGCTGGGGAGCAATTTTCCAGATAGACGCCCTGTGGCCCGGCCTGCTGGCCTCCGGCGTGGTGTTTTTCCTGGTGTCGGCTTTCGGTAAGCGGACCCAGGAGGATGTGGACAGAGCGGAACGTTTCTGCACCGCTGAAAAATAGAGAGATTACAAATAAGGAAACAGAAAGGATATACAAAAATGAAAGTTGTATTTGCAAACACTCCCGTTAACATTGACGTTGACTACAGCCTCGACTGCACTTTCCTTCCCCCCGAAGCAGAGGTCGTTATCGGCCTTTATGATCCCGCCCAGCCCCTTGATTCTGAGGTAAACCAGAAGTTCCTCGCCGACATTAAGGACGCGGACATCATCATAAACGCCTATGTTTATTTCGGCAAAGAGCTTCTCGATGCCATGGATCACTGCAAGGTCATCTCCTTCCAGTCCACCGGTTACAACGAGGTGGATTTGGAGTACGCAGCCCACAAGGGTGTCGCGGTCGTCTCCATCCGCGACTACTGCACGCAGGAGACCGCGGAGAACGCCATCGCTTCCATGCTGGCGCTTCAGCGCAACACCATAAATTACAACCGCGACATTCAGGAAAAGTACATCTGGGACTACACCGCCTATCCCGGCATGAAGCGTGTTGAGGGCCAGACTATGGCCATCATCGGCTTTGGCCGCATCGGTCAGCATGTCGGCCGCATAGCCGGCAAGGGACTGGGCATGAAAGTCATCGCGTATGACCCCTACCTCCCGCCTGAAATCGCGGAGGCGCAGGGCGTTGAGCTGGTTGACCTTGACACCGCTCTGGCAGAGGGCGACGTTGTCTCCGTCCACATGAATCTGACGAGCGAAAACAAGTATATGTTCGACAAGGAGACTTTCGCGAAGATGAAGAAGCACCCCATCTTCATCAACGAGGGCAGAGGCGAAATGGTATCCGAAGAGGCTCTCAAGTGGGCGCTTGACGAGGGTATAATCCGCGGCGCCGGCATTGATATGCTGGAGTCCGAGGATCCCGATCTGCACAAGTCTCCCCTTGTCACCGGCAAAGTCCGCCCGAATCTCATCATTATGCCTCACGTCGGCTATTGGTCCGATACCTCTGATTTTCTCGTGCGCAAGTACTCCATTGAGAACGCTGTCAATTACTACTTTGGCAGATTCGACGAGGTTCACGACATCCGCAACGGTGTGAGAAAATAAGTTAACATCCTCTTTTCTATCCGATGGCAATAGCATATTGCATAGGAAATACTTTCGGGGCAGTTAGCCCCTGCCCCGGAAGTATGAGTTTATTCTGATTTGGAGCACAGATTATGAACGATAATATTAGAATGCCCCTTTCGGGGATAAGGGTTGTGGAGCTTGCGACAGTTGTGGCAGCACCCACCACCTCCCGTATGCTCTGTGCCTACGGCGCAGACGTTATAAAAGTAGAGACAGTCTACGGTGATGAGATGCGCCGTACCGGTAAGACGGAAATGGCGCCCTATGAGGACGATTTCAATCCTCTCTTCACCGTACACAACAGCAACAAAAAGCTTGTGTCCATAAACTTCAAAACCGAGGAAGGCAAGGAAGCCCTCTTAAAGCTCATCGGCACGGCGGACGTGTTCATCTCCAACGTCCGCGCGCCCTCGCTGAAAAGAAACGGGCTTGATTATGAAAGCCTGCGCGAGAGATTCCCGGAGCTTATCTATGCGCACTTCTCCGGCTTCGGCCCGAAGGGACCGTCTGCCACGGACCCCGGCTTTGACAGCACAGCCTTTTGGCTTCGCTCCGGCCCGATGGCGGACTGGCAGGTCGAGGGGAGCTTCCCCTTTGTCCCAACCTACGCTTTCGGCGACATGGCGACAAGCTCTGTGCTGCTCTCAGGTATACTGATGGCACTCATAGCAAGAGAAAAGACCGGCAAGGGCACAAAGGTGGAGACTTCGCTTTTCGCAAGCGGTATCTGGTGCAACTCCGTGGGCATCGTGGCTACACAGTTTGACAGAAAGCATCTCAACCCTGACCCGCTCTGGCCCAGCGACCCCTTCGACAACTATTACCAGTGCGCTGACGGCAAGTGGATGGGCGTGTATGCAAACGAGTATATACGTGACAAGGAAAAGTTTGCGAAGCTGTTCGGCATGGAGGATATACTCACCGATGAGCGCTATAACGATATCGACACGCTCCACGAGAGCGGAGTTCTCCCTGAGGGCGTTGAGCGCGTAAAGAAAGTATTCCTTACCAAAACCAGCACGGAGTGGAGAGAGATTTTCTGCGCGAACAACATCTCCTGCGAGATAATGCAGCGCACCTGTGACGTCGTCTCCGACCCGCAGGCGATTGAAAATCACTATGTCGAAAAGCTCGAATTTACAGAGGGCAGCAGCGTTGTAATGCCCTGCCCGCCCGTGCATTTCAGCGAATACACCCGCCGGGATTATGAGCCTACCGGCAGAATAGGCCGCGATACCGACGAGGTGTTCGCTGCACTTGGCTACAGCAGCGCTGAGATTGAGGCCATGCGCGATAAGGGCGCGATAGTCTGACCCCGCGTAAAAAAGTCAATTTAATCCGCGATTAAATTAAAAAAGAGAGGAATATGCACATGAAAAAAACCAAATCAATTATAGGGGTACTTGCCTGCGCGTTCATGTACTCCTCAATGTACCTCCTGCCATATATCAAGTACATCTTCTATGATGCAATAGTTGAGGCAACAGGCTTTACCAATACCCAGATTGGCTTTACCCTGAGCGTATACATTGTCGCAAGCATCATCTGCACATTCCCCAGCGGCTGGCTTGCAGATAAGTTCCACCCCAAAAAGCTGCTGGTGCTCTCCGGCATTGCGCACACCATTTTCAGCATTCTTGCGCTGCTGTTCATTAAAAACTACGCGATGACGCTCGTCTGCTTCTTCCTCCTTGGCGTTTCCAGCCTGCTCGGCTTCTGGTCTCCCGTTTTCAAGGCGGTCAGCCTCGCCGGCAAGAAAGAGGATCAGGGCAAGTACTTCGGCCTGTTCGAGGGCTTCAACGGCATCGGCAGCATGGTGTTCAACTTCGGCGCTCTGTGGGTGTTCGGCATGGTTACCGGCGGCTCCGTCGCCGCATTGAAAGCTGTGTACATCTTCTACATAGCCTCCTCGCTCGTATCCACTCTTTTGGTCGCTTTCCTTTATCATGCTGAGCTTGATGAAGTCGCGGAAGCGGGCGAAGAACCCAGCAAAAGGGCAACCACTAAGGAGATATTCGCGGTTCTCAAGATGCCCAAGGTGTGGCTGTTCTCTTTGATGTGCATGGGCGTGTACGGCTTCTACTGCGGCAGCAGCTATCTCACCCCGTACTTCTCCACGGTTCTGGGCGTCAGCGTTGTGTTCTCCGGCGGCTTGGCCACTCTGAAAAATTACGGCACACGCCTTGTAGGCGCACCCATTGCCGGCGGCATCTGCGACAAAATAGGCCGCCTGAAGTTTATCGTCATTGCTTCGGTCGTATCTATTATTCTGATGATTGCCTTTATGATGATGCCCGCGAGCGGCAGCGTTCTTATCCCCATTATGATTCTCATGTTCGCCCTTGCGCTTGTGAACGTCTCCATGAAGGGCGTACAGTTCTCCGCGCTCAACGAAGTCGGTGTTGATCAGAGCGTAAACGGCATGGCCATCGCCGTGGCAACGCTTGTCGGCTATAACCTGCCTGACGTTGCGCTGCACCCCATCTTCGGCGCGATCCTTGACGCAAACGAGCCGGTCGCTGCCTACAAGATTATCTTTGCCTGCCTGCTCGGTCTGCTTATCCTTGCCTTTGCGATGAGCTTTCTGCTCTTCATTACCAGAGACAAGTCTGCCAAAAAAGCTGAATAAAACACTACTTTTTTCCCTCATATATGTAAAAATCGGGGCTGTCTCGCATGAGACAGTCCCGAAATCTTTCTTGCCGTGCTTATGCTAAGTTGAGCTTCTTTTTCAGCAGGGCGGTGGTGGGGAAGTACAGTATCGCGGACGTGACGGCATAGATAACAATGGAGGAGACGGCCACCATGTGTACGGACTGTGCCGCTGTTTTTGCAAGGTTAAAGAACGCGTCGAGAATGCCGAGCTTGTCGCCAATGGATACCACCGCGGCGGACAGCATGGACAGCGCGAAGCTGAGCACGAAGTAGAAAACAACGCTCCAGAGCGCTTTATGATTTGCGAAAGCTTGACCTATGGCCATGGCGAGGTAGAAGTGCAGGCACATGGCCACGCTGCCGATGAACATCAGCACGATAAACTCAACGACATAGCCGATGATGTTTCCGATGCCCACATAATTGACACCCGTGCGAATAAGAGACATGAAGTGCGCAAGGTCCTCGCCGGTTATTGACACGGCAGAGGTAACAAAGCCGAGGATGAGCATGGCGGCGATGACTGCGAGTGAGGCAAGCACAAACCAGATAAAGGACACAATGAGCTTTGACCACATCAGCGCGTCCACGCTCACGGGCAGGGTGAACATCAGGTAGCCCTCAGAGCCAAGCAGGTTCTTGTAAAAGCGGTCGATGAACACCACAATTGACATCACGCCCAGCGCGATGATGCCCACAAAAAAGGCCATGAGTATGAGGATGAAGAACACCTGAATCACGCCGTAGTCGTCGGTGCTGCTCAGCCGCATCACCGAGAAGCTTGACAGCAGCGAGAGCACCAGCACCGCGATAATCAGCGGCAGCATGCGCCGCGAGGTCGCCTTGAATTCGTATTTTATCAGCTTTCCTAACATTTGAATACCTCCCTGAAGAGCGCGTCCACGCTCTTGCTGTGCTTCTGGCGGATATCGTCCACACTCTGCTCAAGAACGATTGCGCCGCTGTTGATGAATATGACCTCGTCGAGCACATTTTCCACGTCGGCTATAAGGTGCGTGGAGATGATGACCACGGCCTCCGGGTCATAGTTTCTGATGATGGTGTCAAGGATGTAGTCGCGCGTGGCGGGGTCAACGCCGCCAATAGGCTCGTCAAGCAGATAGAGCTTTGCCTTGCGGCTCATCGTGAGGATGAGCTGCAGCTTCTCCTTTGTGCCCTTGGACATCTGCCTGATGCGCTGCTTTTTGTCAAGCCCCAGGTGCCCAAGCATCTCCCCGGCCTTGTTCACGTCAAAGTCGGCGTAGAAGTCGGCGTACATGTCGATGAGCTGCTGTGTACTCATCCACTCAGGCAGGTGCAGCTTATCCGGCAGATAGCTCACCAACGACTTTGTCGCGGGCGAGGGGCTCATCCCGCAGATTTTTACGCTGCCCTCGCTCGGTGTCAAAAGCCCGTTTGCAAGCTTTATGAGCGTGGTCTTGCCGCTGCCGTTCGGACCCAAAAGCCCCACCACGCGCCCCGGCTCAAGCGCGATGTTCACGTTGTCCAGCGCCCGCCTATTACCGTAGCTCTTCGAGAGCCCTACACATTCAAACGTTGCCGCCATTGTTGTTTTCCTCCTCTTCGCCGCTCTCAAGCAGCTTAATAATTTCCTCCCGGCTGTAGCCGATACGGTGCATCGCACTCATAAATGTGCGGATATTGTCCTGCGCAAGCCGCTTTTTTGTACTTTCAATCACTTTTATATCCTCCGTCACAAAGCGCCCGGAACTGCGCTGCGTATACACAAGCTCCAGCCGCTCAAGCTCCTGAAATGCGCGCTGCATCGTGTTGGGGTTGACCCCCGCCTCAGTGGCCAGATCGCGCACTGCCGGCAGGCGCTGCCCGCGCACATACTCTCCTGATACTATAGCCAGCTCTATCTTGTTTATCAGCTGCGTATAGATTGGTATGCTGTTGTCGAACTGCCAGTCCATTAATACACCTCCTGTGTGTTATTGTATTAAGCGATTAATACAATAACACACGTCCCGCGCTTTGTCAATAGGGGAACGAAAAAATTTTTGGGCAAAAAATATCCGCTGCAAATTATTTGCAGCGGATATTTTGTGAGGCTTTGTTATTCTTCGGCGTAGCGCTTCCGGTAGTTGAGCTTGGGGCAGCATGTCTTTCATGTAGGAGCACACCTGTTCCGTAGCGAAGCCCTCAGCTGCAATGCTCGCAGTCGTGGATTTCCAGTTCCTTGGGGTCATAGGCTATGCCGTTTTTGTCGTAATAGTCCTTGACAGCGGCGCGCACGGCCTCTTCCGCCAGGACTGAGCAGTGGATTTTCTGTGCGGGCAGACCGTCAAGCGCCTCAACAACGGCCTGATTTGAAAGCTGCAAGGCTTCCTTGACGGACTTGCCCTTGATGAGCTCAGTCGCCATGGAGCTTGTGGCAATGGCGCTGCCACAGCCAAAGGTGTTGAACTTGCAGTCGGTGATGATGCCGTTGTCATCCACCTTGATGTATATGCGCATGATGTCGCCGCACTTGGCGTTGCCGACCTCGCCCACGCCGCTCGCGTCCTCAAGCTTGCCCACGTTGCGGGGATTCTGGAAATGGTCCATGACCTTGTCGCTGTATAATGCCATCTTTTATTCCTCCTGATTCTTCATTATATATTTTTGGTTGTGTTTATATAAGGTGCGGCCGCTTGCCCGTCTCCAGCTCGTCCCAGACGGGGGACATGTTGCGCAGGTATTCCACCACGCGCGGCACGACCTCAATTATGTGGTCAATCTCCTCCATCGTGTTGTACTCGCCGATGGACAGACGCAGTGAGCCATGCGCCACCTCGTGCGGCAGACCAAGCGCAAGCAGAACGTGGCTTGGGTCGAGCGAGCCGGAGGTGCAGGCCGAGCCGGACGAGGCGCAGATGCCGTTCATATCCAGCATCAAAAGCAGCGACTCACCCTCAATCCCCTCAAAGCACATGTTCACCGTGCCCGGTACATGGTGCTCAAGACTGCCGTTTATCCTGCTGTGCGGTATCTTACCCAGCTCTGTGAAGAGCTTGTCGCGCATGGCGCTTATCTTCGCGCTGTTCTCTTCCATGTTGGCACAGCTCTCCTTCAGTGCGGCGGCCATCGCCACCATCCCGGCAACGTTTTCCGTGCCCGCGCGGCGGCCGCGCTCCTGTCCGCCGCCCTCGATGAGGTTGAACAGGGGCACCCCGCGCCGCACATACAGCGCGCCCACGCCCTTGGGCGCGTGGAACTTGTGGCCGGACATGGAGAGCATGTCTATGTTCATGGCTTTCACGTCAATGGGCATGTGCCCCACGGCCTGCACCGCATCCGTATGGAAGAGTACGCCCCGCTCACGGCAGAGCGCGCCGATTTCCGCAACGGGCTGCACGGTGCCAATCTCGTTGTTGGCGAACATCACCGTGACAAGACAGGTGTCCTCGCGGATGGCCTGCGCCAGCTCATCAACACGCACAAACCCATCCTCGTGTACGCCCAGCAAAGTGACCTCATAGCCCTCTTTTTCAAGCTTTTTGAGCGTGTGCAATACTGCGTGGTGCTCAAAGACGGTGGAAATGATGTGCTTTTTGCCCTTCTTCGCGCCGAGCTTCGCAGCGGAGATGATGGCCTGATTGTCGGCCTCGCTGCCACCGGAGGTGAAATAAATCTCTTTCGCGTCGGCGTTGATGCAGGCTGCCACGTCGGCGTGCGCCTTGGCCACTGCCTCCGTGACCTCCTGCGCAAAGGCATAGAGGCTTGAGGGGTTGCCGTAATACTCGGTGAGGTAGGGCATCATCGCGTCCAGCGCGGCCTTGCTCACCCGCGTTGTCGCGGCGTTATCTGCGTATACAAACATGTTCTTATCCTCCGTTTTATATTATTTTCCGTTCTGCCGCGTTCAGCGTCAGGCGGCATGAAGTTCTATATTATATGTGATATGTGCGCTGCTGCGGTTTTCTCCATCTCTCGCCGCTGAGCAGGTCCTCAAGGCTTACATTGTCAAGATAGTCGTTTATAAGCCCGTCAAGCTCCATCCACATCGGCACGGTGAGGCACAGCCCCGCGCGTTCGCAGTCGATGCTGCCGCTTTTTATGCAGGAGACAGGGGAGAGCTTATCCTCCAGACAGCGCAGAATCTCACCAACGCGGTATTCATCGGGCGCGCGGCTGAGGGTATAGCCGCCGTCCTTGCCGCGCGTGCTATCCACAAGCCCGGCTCTTTTCAGCGCGCCGACTATCATTTCAAGGTACTTCATTGATATGCCCTGCCGCTCGGCAACGGTTTTGAGCGAGATGCAGCCCTCGTCTCTATGCGCGGCCAAATCCAGCATCACGCGCAGGGCATAGCGCCCCTTGCTCGTAACATTCATAAGCGGTCTCCCTCCTGTCATAATTCGTTTCATAATTCCTACAAAAACAATATACCATAACATTGATAGGAATTAAAGAGGCAAATACAAATTTCCCGGCGCTTCGCTGTGCAATATTCGCACAGCGAATTTGAAAAAAGCACTTGCTTTATTTCACTAATGTGGTATTATAGCACCGTGCTAATAAGACAGCGCACAAAACAAGAAATAGTAAAATCGAATCCAACAAGATGGAGGACAATAAAATGAAAAAAATACTTGCTATGATACTCGCACTCACTATGGTGTTCGCACTGTGCGCCTGCGGCTCTTCCGCACCCGCCGCGACCGAAGCACCCGCCGCCGACGCACCGGCTGACGCTCCCGCCGCTGAGGCTCCTGCCGAAGCCGAAAGCGATTTGGCCTATGTTCAGGGCAAGGGCAGCCTGATTGTCGGCATCACGGACTTTGCCCCGATGGATTACAAGAACGACGCGGGCGAGTGGATAGGCTTTGACGCTGACATGGCCAAGGCATTTGCCGAGTCTCTCGGTGTGGATGTTGAGTTCATCGAGATTGACTGGGACAACAAGATTCTTGAGCTGGGCAGCAAGAGCATTGACTGTGTATGGAACGGCATGACCCTCACTCCTGAGGTTCTCAACTCCATGGCCTGCTCCGAGCCCTACTGCAACAACGCGCAGGTAGTCGTCGTCAAGTCCGACGTGGCCGACCAGTACCAGACCGCTGACAGCCTCTCATCCCTTGCCTTCGCGGTTGAGG
Source organism: uncultured Eubacteriales bacterium (assembly GCA_958427375.1). Taxonomy (GTDB): domain Bacteria; phylum Bacillota; class Clostridia; order Oscillospirales; family Oscillospiraceae; genus Limivicinus. Next base: position 16,560 of record CAUABY010000001.1, on the reverse strand, counting down.
CCGGTTCCGCCGGTGAAGCCGCCGTCAAGGAGCTTGGCATTGAGCCGACCGCTGTTCAGACCCAGGCCGACGCGCTGATGGAAGTTCAGGCCGGCACCGCTGACGCCTGCGTCATCGACCTGCTGATGGCCGGCGCCATGATAGGCGAGGGCACCAGCTATCCCGAACTGAGCTACACCGTTGAGCTCACGAGTGAGGAGTACGGCGTTGGTTTCCGCTCCGGCAGTGACTTAGCCGCCGCTCTCAACGACTTCTTCGCGGCCAGCTACGCCGACGGCAGCATGCTTGAGACTGCCAATACCTACGGCGTGCAGGAGTCCATTATTGCAAAGTAACAGAGTATAGTGTATTATTGATTGGAAATAATTGAAGCCTGCTTACGCAGAGAGGAGCTGACCTCCTCTCTGCGTGTTCGCCGGTCAGCCGGTATATGTATATATTATAATAGAAGAGATAAAGGAATTTTGCCATGTTCCAAACCGTCGTCAGCTCACTGTCGCTGGGCTTCCTGAAATCGCTTGAGATATTCGCGCTGACCCTGCTCGGCGCAATCCCGCTGGGGCTTATAATCTCGCTCGGCTCAATGAGCCGCTTCAAACCGCTCAACTGGTTTGTCAAAATCGTTGTATGGATAGTGCGCGGCACGCCGCTGATGCTCCAGCTGCTCATCATCTACTATGGCCCCGGCCTTATTCTGGGCAATAACTGGTGGGGCAGCGGGTCATCCGGGCGCTTTACCGCGGCCATGGTCGCTTTCATCTTCAACTATGCCTGCTACTTCTCGGAGATTTTCCGCGGCGGCATTGAGGGCGTGCCCAAGGGCCAGCGCGAGGCCGGACAGGTGCTCGGCATGACGAACACGCAGATTTTCTTCAAGGTCACGCTCATGCAGGTCATAAAGCGCATAGTGCCGCCCATAGGCAACGAAATTATCACCCTTGTCAAGGACACCTCACTTGTGCGCGTGATTGCGGTGTACGAGATTATGTGGAACGGTCAGGCCTTTATCAAGTCCGCCGGTATTATCTGGCCGCTGTTCTTCACGGGCGTGTACTATCTGGCGTTCAGCGGTGTTTTGACGCTGCTGCTGGGGGCGCTTGAGAAGAAGCTGGACTATTTCAAGGTGTAAGGAGGGCGAGAGATGGCTTTGCTTGAAGTTAAAGATTTGCGCAAGAGCTTTGGTGAGCTTGAGGTGCTAAAGGGCATCGGCTTTTCGATGGAGCGCGGGGAGACCCTCTCCGTAATCGGCCCCTCCGGCGGCGGCAAGACCACGCTGCTGCGCTGCATGAACTTCCTCGAAATGCCGGATTCGGGGCTTATCAAGGTCGGGGACGACATACTCTTCTCCTCGGAAAAGCACACGCTGAGCGAGGAGCAGATACGCCGCAACAGGCTGCATTTCGGCCTTGTTTTCCAGAATTTCAACCTTTTCCCGCAGTATACGGCGCTGGACAACGTCGCGCTCGCGCCCAGGCTTCAGGCCAGGGCACGAGCGGACTACCGCGCGAACAAGCGCGAGATAAACGCGGAGATTATGGCAAAGAGCGAGGAGCTTTTGCGCCGCGTGGGGCTTGGCGATAAGCTGGGCTTCTACCCACACCAGCTCTCCGGCGGCCAGCAGCAGCGCGTGGCAATCGCGCGCGCCCTCGCGCTCACGCCTGAGGTGCTGTTCTTCGACGAGCCGACCTCCGCGCTCGACCCGGAGCTGACGGGCGAGGTGCTCGCGGTGATAAAGCAGTTAGCGCGGGAGAAAATGACGATGGTTGTCGTCACGCACGAGATGAGCTTTGCCGAGGCGGTGAGTGACCGCGTGCTGTTTATGGACGGCGGCTGCATAGCCGAGCAAGGCCCGCCGGAGCAGATTTTCAGAAATCCGCGCGAGGAGCGCACAAAGCAGTTTTTAAGCAGAATGTAATAATGAGAAAACGGGAGCCGGGCAAAAAGTCCGGCTCCCGTTGGCTGTATATAAGCGCTCTTCAAAGCTCCTGCTCTTCCCGCAGGATTTTCATTACCTTGTCCCTGCCGCGCAGATAAAAATGCGCGGATTTGACAAGAAGAGTCAATTTGCCGCGGCTCATGCCGACCTTTTCGGCAATGTCGCTATGAATAAGGCGCAGCATAACAAGATTGACGTAGGCCTTGCAGCCAAAATCCAGCGCGCGGCAGTACGCGGTCATATTAAGCTGCCCGTCGCTCTGCTGAAAATCGAGAAGGCTGACACAGGGGATATACCCCTCGTCCATCAAGGGTTCAAACATGGTGATGGTAGCGGAGCGTGTGCTTGGATTGCGCCGCAGCCGGTCAACCAGCCAGTCCACCTGATTCTTCCTGCCCATGTATGAGTAGAGGCGCGAGGCGTAAGAGTTTTCATGGCGCAGCTCCGGAACTTTGTCCTGCACGGTGAAGTTGCGCACCATCCAGTCATACTCCTCCTGATTCTTGTGCCGCTCAATAATCTCATCCGGCAGCGCGGCGTTTTGAACCTCGGCGCTGAGGTCAAAAAGCTCCTTTACCTCCGCCTGCTCCCCGACGTTATCCGTGTAGATTGCTTCAGCGCCCTTGCTCTCAAGCTCCGCGAGAGTTCTGAGCCATAAGGCACCGAGGCTTTGAAATATGCCTAAATCACGCATCTGAATATCTCCCTTTTTCTTTCGTCGGCTGATTTATTATAAAGCGGCGCCCGCCGAAAAGCAGCGCTGACCCGTCCGCACAAAAAGAATACAGAGCCTGCGCTGCACACACAGACTCTGTACCCCTCCCTGTGGAGATCTAAAGCATCTTATACTAAGCGCGGTATTGTAGAAAGCGCGGGTATAGATCATACTGAAATCTGATTAAAATTGAAGATTTTAAGCAGAAATGAGTATCAATCGGGCTTGACGCTGGAGTTGAGTATCTCGCCAGTGGAGGCGTCGACGATATACTCATAGTCCATGCCGAAGGTATCTATATCCACCTCATACCACGCGGAGTATGCGGATTTGTCAAATTCCACGTCCGTCTCCGTCACGGCGGCTCTGTCAAGGCCGGAGGCCTCAAGCGCGATGGCGAGCGCGTCCTTGCTGCCGATGTAGCTCGTCTGGTGGCGGTAGATGAAGTATCCGCCTATGCATGCGCCGATAACGACGAGAACGAGCAGAACAATCAAAACGGTTTTCAAGGTTTTCTTCATATTTTCAATCTCCTTTACATTTAGGCGAGAGCTGTATATCGACTTTGCTCTTTGCTTTATGCTAAAATAATAATAGAATATTTTAAGAAAATCATTAAGCTTTTTTTTAATTTTTCCGTGTAGACTGAATTCAAAATCAGACAAGGAGAAAAGCCATGAGAGTATTAGTTGTAGAGGACGAGAAGAACCTGAACAGAATTATTTCAGAGCTGATGGAGGACGAGGGCTACAGTGTTGACAGCTGCTTCAATGGGGCGGACGCGCTTGAATACACGCTTTCGGCGAAGTATGACGTGATTATTCTCGACATAATGCTGCCCCGGCTCAACGGGCTGGAGCTTGTGCGCAAGATGCGCAGCCAAAGCGATACAACGCCGGTGCTCTTTCTCACCGCGCGCGACAGCGTGGCCGACCGTGTGGAGGGGCTTGAGAGCGGGGGCGACTATTACCTGACAAAGCCCTTTGATTTCAAGGAGCTCGCCGCCGTTGTGCGCGTGATGACGCGAAAATACACCGGCAACCGCTCCAATGTCTACACCATGGCCGACCTCAGCATAGACACCGCCGCAAAAACCGTCTCGCGCGCCGGGCGGCGCATTGAGCTTACGTCTAAGGAGTTTGCGCTCCTGGAGTACATGATGCGAAACCGCGGCGTGGTGCTCTCGCGCGAGATGATAGAAAACAACCTCTGGAACTATGACTATGAGGGCGGAACGAACGTTGTGGATGTTTACGTGGGCTACCTGCGCAAGAAAATGGACACGGGCTTTGACAAAAAGCTCATACACACCGTCTGGGGAACAGGCTGGGTGCTGAGAGAGGACTGAGAGAGAATGTCTGCGAAACTGAGGGTTACACTGTGGTTTACGCTTATGGTCGTGCTGATGGCCGTGCTGGTGCTGGTGTTCGTGCTGGTGGTGAACGGCTCGTCCGTGACTGACGACCCGGCGGGCAGGCTTGTAAAGGTCGTGCAGGAAAACGCGGACGAGGTGGAGTTTGACCGGGGTAAATTCGAGTGGGATGACCTTGACTGCTATAAGCGCGGGGTGTACCTGTGCTACTATAATGAGAGCGGCGAGCTGATGTACGGCGCGCAGAACATAGATTGGGAGCTCGACCTGCCCCTTGACGCAAACTACATACGCACTGTCACTATGCCGAACGGGGAGGACGTGTATGTTTACGACAGCCTTGTCGACATGGCGGTGACGCAGATGTGGGTGCGCGGCATGATATCAAGTTTGGATGAATCCGGGCTTATGCACGTTATAATGATACTCACCTTTACGCTGCTGCCCGCGCTTATCCTTGTCTCGATTCTGGGCGGCTGGCTTATCGCGAGCTCTGCTTTCCGGCCCATGGAGAAGATTGTGGATACCGCAAACAGCATCTCCGACGGGGACGATATGTCCCAGCGCATCAATCTGCGCCGGGGGCCGAGCGAGATGCGCCGCCTTGCCGCAGCCTTTGACACCATGCTTGACCGGTTGGAGAAGTCTTTCATAGCCGAGCGGCAGTTCGCCTCCGACGCCTCGCACGAGCTGAGAACGCCTATTACGGTCGTCCTCGCCCAGTGCGACAGGGCGAGGCGCAAGGACCTTACGCGCGATGACTTTTTAAGCTCGATAAGCGTTATAGAGGAGCAGGGGCGCAGCATGTCGGAGCTGGTGCAGTCGCTTTTGAGCCTGACGCGCATGCAGCAGGGCACGGACAGATACCCCCTGCGTCAGGCGGATTTGAGCGAGTTTGTGAACGCGGCCTGCGAGGAGTTTGAGCTGGCGAACGCGCACGGCGTTGACCTGCGGCGCGGCATTGAGCCCGGTGTGCAGGCTCGCTTTAATCCCACGCTTATGTCGCGCGTGGTGCAGAATCTTTTGCAGAACGCGCATAAATACGGCCGCGAGGGCGGGCACATTGAGATTGGACTTTGCGAGCACGACGGCTGCGCCGTGCTGAGCGTCGCCGATGACGGCATCGGCATAGCGCCGGAGAATCAGGATAAAATCTGGCAGCGCTTCTGGCAGGCCGACTCCTCGCGCGGCGAGGACGGCGGCAGCGGCCTCGGCCTTGCGATGGTGAAGGAGATAGCGCAGTTTCACTCCGGTACGGCTGAGGTTGAAAGCGAGCCTGGCCGCGGCAGCACCTTCACGGTGAGTATACCGCTGTGAGTGAAATAGGATAGAATGAGAGCCCTGATAGGCCGTTAACGGCTTATCAGGGCTCTTGGAGTATTTCGCGCTTTGCAAGCGCGCCCAGGGGCGCCGCCCGCGTCAAAACAACACTGTGAGGTCATCAGCCACCGCAAGCGGTGTCAGATTGACCGACGGTATTGTTTTTTTCCTTTCCAAATCGAACCCGCTGCACTGGGCTTCGATTTGGCGTGAGATTAGCGCGGGCTTGGCAGACGAAACTTTTAACTTAGCAGCCGGGCTTGCCGAGCATACGGAACATGTTCTTCTTGTAGGCCTCAACGCCGGGCTGGTCGAAGGGGTTCACGCCGGAGATGTAGCCGGACACGCCGCAGGCAAACTCGAAGAAGGTCACGAGCTCCGCAAAGCCGACCTCGTCACGGCGGTCAAGCTCAACCACCATGTTCGGCACACCGCCGGAGATGTGAGCTTCCTTGACGGCCTCGGCCACGGTCGCGCAGATGTCGGTCAAATCGCGGCCGGAGAGGTAGTTGAGCCCGTCGGCGTTGGCCTCATCATTGGGCACAGCGAAGCTGTTGTGCGAGGTCTTGAAGCGCACCACTGTCTCCATCAAATCACGCACGCCGTCCTGAATGTACTGACCCATGGAGTGCAGATCGGCGGTGTACTCAACGGAGGCGGGGAAGATGCCTATGCCGTCCTTGCCCTCGCTCTCGCCGTAAAGCTGCTTCCACCACTCGCCCATGAAACGGAAACTCGGCTCATAGCAGGCGAGAATTTCCACACCGTAACCCTGCTTGTAGAGCTGCTGGCGCGCGGCGGCGTATTTAAAGGCGGGGCTGTCTTTGCCCATGGTCTTGTAAGCCTCAAGCTCGGCGATGGCGGCATCAATAACGCGGCGCACGTCAATCCCGGCCACGGCCATCGGCAGAAGGCCGACCGCGGACAGTACGCTGAAGCGGCCGCCCACATCGTCAGGCACGATGAAGGCTTCCCAGCCGAACTTGTCGCCCTGCTGCTTGAGCGCGCCTCTATGCTCATCGGTGGTCATGAATATGTGCTCGTTTGCCTTGTCGCCGTACTTCTTGTGCAAAAGCTCGCGGAAGATGCGGAAGGAGATAGCGGGCTCAAGCGTGGTGCCGGACTTGGAGATGACGTTTACGTCAAAGTCCTTGTCGCCGAGCTGCTCTATTATGGCGCAAAGTCCGTCTGCGGACACGCCGTTGCCCGCGAAGAACACCTTGGGGTCATCCTTGCCGGGCAGGGGCTTCAAAAGCTCAATCGCGCCGCGCGCGCCGAGATATGAGCCGCCTATGCCGATGACGACAAGCGCCTTGGAGCGGCCGCGAATCTTCTCCGCCGCGGCGACGATTCTGTCAAGCTCAGCGTCCTTTATGCGCTGGGGCAGCTCCAGCCAGCCGGTGAAGTCCGCGCCCTTGCCGGTCTTGTTGACAAGTGTATCAAAAGCCTTTTCAGCCGCCGCTGTATCCGGCTCACTCTTGTAAAAGCGCTCGGCGCCGGAGAGGTCTAATCTTACCATAATAATATGCCTCCGTTTTCATTTGTTATTTTGCGGGATTTCATGTGCTCTATGTAATCTATTATATACTGTTTTCAAATATTTTCAACAGCAAAAACAGCGCGCGTCACAGCCCCAGCATGGCACCGCCGAGCCGCGCAAAGATGCCGAAGTAGCCGAGCCGCTCCACATCCTCCGCGGCAACTATCGGCACGGAGGAGATGAGCTTGTCGCCGGAGTAGACCATCAGTGTGCCGAGCCGCTCGCCCTTATGCACCGGGGCCTTGGCGCGCGGCACGAGGTCGAGCACACAGCGAGGCTCCGTGCCGGTTTTAGCGGTGAGGGCGTACTCCGGCCCGCTGTAGTCAAGCGCGACGGAATCCGCCTTTCCCATGCCGACCGGGACGGAGGGCAGGGGAGAGCTGTCACGGAGTGAGCACAGCCCGAAGTTGGCAAAGGCGTAGTCCAAAAGCGCCGCCGCGTCCGCGTTGCGCGACTCCGCGCTCTCAGAGCGCATCACTACTGCGATGTACTCCACGCCCTCGCGCTCGGCCGTGGCGGAGATGCAGTACTTGGCCGCCGAGGTGTAGCCGGTTTTCAGCCCCGTGCAGCCGGGGTAGGAATAGACAAGGCGGTTGGTGCTGCTAAGGCCGAACTCCCCGCCGCGTATGCTGTCCATCCAGATGGTGGTGTAGTCCTTTATAAACTCGTGGCGCAAAAGCTCGCGCGACATCACAGCCACGTCATAGGCCGAGGTATAGTGCTCCTTGTCCTCAAAAAGCCCCGTGCAGTTGGTAAAATGCGTGTCCTCAAGGCCAAGCTCCTTCGCGCGCTCGTTCATGCGCTGGACAAAAAGCTCCTCACTGCCGCTGGCGTGCTCGGCCATGGCCACGGCGCAGTCGTTGGCGGAGACGACGGCGATGCACTTTAGCATCTCGTTTACGCTCATTTTCTCGCCCTCGGCCAGGAAAACACAGCTCCCGCCGAAGGAGGCGGCGCGCTTGCTCGCCGTCACAGTGTCGTCAAGACTCATTTTGCCCGATTCCACGTCCTCCGCAAGCAGGAGAAGCGTCATTACCTTGGTCACACTCGCGGGCAGACAGCGCGTGTGCGCGTTTTTTTCATAGAGCACTTCGCCGGTCTGCTTCTCCACAAGCACCGCCGACGGCGCGCTGACACTCGGCGTTATGCCCGCCGCCTGCGCCGCGCAGGGCAGGCTAAGCATTGCCGCCAGTAGCAGGAAAAAAGATAAAATTTGTTTCATTTCACAAGCCTTTCCAGCAAACTTACTTTCAGTAGTTAAAGATATGCACTGAAAAGTTACAATATGAGGTGGTTTACAAAATCCGCCTCGTTTCGACACGCCAAATGAATAGATGAATATTGTGGAAAGACCGGGATAAGTAAAATCAATAGCTTTTCAACACTTCCCACAGAGTTTTCAACACTGCCGATGTGAATAAAATTGTGGGAATGATGAAAAGAGTTGACATAACCAGAATTATTTTTTGTAAGAGAATTGTGACGAAGGGTATTCAATTGTTAACAAAAATATAGTTGACGGAGAAGCTGGGGAATAGTACAATAACAAAAGAGCGTATTATTTTATATAGACAGCAGGACGGTGAAAAGTGTGAAACGTCATTTCAGATGGGATAAAAAGTACCTTTATTGGGGAATAACAGCATTTTGTGTTATCGCGGCGGCCATACTTTTCTATATGGCGCTCAACTATCTGCCGGCGCTCGGCCACGCCATAGGAAAGTTGATGCACATTTTAAGCCCTTTCCTCTGGGGTCTTGTGATAAGCTATCTGCTTTTAGGGCTGATGACGAAGATGGAGGACGCGTTTTTTCTCCCGCTGTGCGCCCGGATCTACCGCCGCAGCAAAAAAAAAGACGGCAGGAAGCTTGCCCGCGGCATGTCCGTCCTTGTGTCTATAATTGTTCTTTTGCTCGTGCTCGCGGCCTTGGTATGGCTTATCATCCCGCAGCTATATCAGAGCCTTGAAACCATAGTCAAAAACAGCAATACATATATCAATAACCTCGGCATGTGGATAGAGAACACCCTTGTTGACTATCCTGAGCTTGAGCATTACGCGATGGATATTCTGGGCAATGTCAACAGCAGCCTGATAGACTGGATTCAGTCCAAGGTGCTGCCTCAGCTCGGCTCATTGGTGACGAATGTGACGACGGGTGTTTACTATGTGGTGATGAGCGTATATAACCTCATCATCGGTATCATCGTGTCAATCTACATCCTCGCAAACCACGAGAGTGCGGGCGCGAACGCCAAGCGCTTTCTCTACAGCGTCTTTTCGGTGGAGTTTGCCGAGAAGATACACCACGCCCTGAAGTTCACCGACAAGACCTTCTCCGGCTTCATAAGCGGCAAGCTTTTGGACTCGGCTATCATGGGCGTGCTGTGCTATGTGGTGTGCAGCATCACGAAAATGCCCTATGCCCTGCTTGTCAGCGTCATTGTCGGCGTGACGAATGTGATACCTTTCTTCGGCCCATTCATCGGCGCGATACCGAGTGCCATCATCATACTAATGGTCAGCCCCGTCAAGTGCTTCATCTTCGTGATTGAGATTGTGGTCTTGCAGCAGATCGACGGCAACATCATCGGCCCCAAAATCCTCGGCAGCACCACGGGCATCAACGGCTTTTGGGTCATGTTTTCAATCATCCTCGGCGCGGGGCTCTTCGGCTTCTGGGGAATGCTGCTGGGCGTGCCGGTGTTCGTTGTAATATACGCGGGCATCAACAGCCTTGTCGATAAAAAGCTCAAGCGAAGCAACCTCCCGCATAAAACGGAGGACTACATCGGCGTTGACTACATAGACCCTGTCAGCTATGAGCGCGTGAAAAAGGCCTGCTACAACGGGGACGAAGATTAAAAAAGTTTTGCTGAATGTTATCTCAACCAAATCGAAGCCCAGCGCAGCGGGTTCGATTTGGAAAGGAAAACGGAGAGAACGCAGTATAGTTTTCCGAGAGTTTTCCGAGCCTGCGAGGGAAACGGAACGGCGTGAACTTCGTTTGACGTTCAGTTGTGCGCGAGCGTGTCGTGCGCCGCTTTTAAGCCGGCGCAGAGCGCGTCAATGTCCTCCTGCGCCGTAAAGCGCGAAAGGCCTATTCTCAGCGCGCCGTCTATCACCCTCGGCTCAAGGCCGACAGCCTCAAGCACATGACTCCGCCCGCCCTTTTTGCAGGCGGAGCTTTTTGATACATATACTTCCCGCGCCTCAAGATAGTTCATCAACACCTCACTGCGCCAGCCGGGCAGGGATATGCTGAGTATGTGCGGGGCATCGGCCGGGATATAGCGCAGTTCCGGGATGCCGGCAGAAAGGCGCTCAATAATCTCGGCCTTGAAGCCCGCCATGCGCGCAATATTGCCGGACAGGTCCCGCCGCGCCGCCTCGCAGGCCGCGCCCAAGGCGGCTATCTGCGGCATGGCCTCCGTGCCTGCGCGCCGACCCTGTTCCTGTGCTCCGCCCGCAATGAAGGGCTTGAGCCGCAGTCCCTCTCTTATGTACAGCGCGCCTATGCCCTTGGGCGCGTGTATTTTGTGACCGCTTATGCTTATCATGTCCGCGCCAAGGCTTTTTGCGGTGAAGGGCAGCTTCATAAAGGCCTGCACTGCGTCAGTGTGCAGCAGCGCCTGTGACTTCGCGCGCTTCAGCGCGCGGCTCAGGCCCGCAATGTCCGTCACGGCGCCGGTTTCGTTATTGACCAGCATGAGAGAAACGAGTATAGTATCATCGCGCAGGGCGTTTATCACGTCCTCCGTGCGGATGCGCCCGGTCTCATCCGGCATCAGCCGCGTGACCTCAAAGCCGCGCGCCTCAAGCTCGTCAAGGCTTTTTCGTATGGCATCGTGCTCAACGGCAGAGGAGATTACGTGCCTGCCGCGCCGCTGCATCGCCTGCGCACCGGATAAAAGCGCCCAGTTGTCGCTCTCCGAGCCGCAGGAGGTGTACACAAGCTCCCCCGGCTTGCAGCCGAGGGCGGCGGCGGTCTGGGCGCGCGCTGTGTCCAGCAGCTTTTTTGCCTCGCGCCCTTTGGTGTGGGTGGAGCTGGGGTTGCCGTATACATTGAGCATGGCGTTAACCGCCGCCTCGGCAGCCTCCGGACATACTCGCGTGGTGGCGGAGTTATCAAAATAATGTTCCATTATAATCAACACTTTTCTATCTATTATATTTAGGTTAGGAGTTACAGGAGCAAGAGTATGAAATATATTATAACCACTCTTGGCTGCAAGGTCAACCAGTATGAGACACAGGCCATGGAGACTATTTTGAATTCGCACGGGCACAGGGCGGCAGCACCCGGAGAGCTTGCCGACGCGGTTATTATAAATACCTGCGCGGTCACGGCGGAGAGCGGGCGCAAGTCCCGCCAGACCATCCGCCGCCTGCGCGACGAGAACCCCGGCGCGGTGCTGGCCGTATGCGGCTGCTACTCGCAGATTGAGCCGGACGAGATAGAAAAATTAGGCGCGAAGGTCATTTTCGGCGCGGCGGACAGGGCAAAGCTCGTGGAGGCTGTGGAAAAGGCCGTGAGCGAGGGCGAGAGCTGCCGGAATATTGACGAGCCATTCAAGCGCCGCGCAATCGAGAAGCTCCCGGCGGGCGCGGCAAGCGGCAGAACGCGTGCCATGCTCAAAATTCAGGACGGCTGTGTCAACTTCTGCTCCTACTGCATCATACCCTATACGCGCGGACGGCTTGTGAGCCTGCCCATAGAGGACGCCGTGCGCGAGGCCGCGCGCATCGACGCGGAGGGCTTCAAGGAGCTTGTGCTCACGGGTATAGAAGTCGCCTCATACGGCGTTGACCTGCCCGGCAAGCCCGGCCTTGCCGATGTAATCACGGCCTGCGCCGAGGCCGCGCCCCATCTTCGCATACGCCTTGGCTCGCTTGAGCCGACGGTCATCACCGAGGACTTCTGCCGCCGCCTCGCCGCGGCAAAGAGGCTCTGCCGCCACTTCCACCTCTCGCTCCAGTCCGGCTGTGACAAGACGCTGAAAAACATGAACCGCAAGTACGACACCGCGCGGTTTTACCGCGCCGTGGAGCTTCTGCGCGAGTATTTCCCCGGCTGTGGGCTGACCTGCGACCTAATCACCGGTTTCCCCGGCGAGACGGACGAGGATCAGGCTGCGACACTCTCTTTCATCCGCCGCTGTGCCTTTTCGGATATGCACATCTTCCCCTACTCCCGCCGCCCCGGCACGCCCGCGGACAAAATGCCCGGCCAGTGCGCAAACGCGCTCAAGGCAGCGCGCGCACATGAGGCCGCGCTCATCGCCGAGGAGATGAAGCAGGACTTTCTGCGGCAGAGCGTGGGTCAGGTACTGCCGGTGCTCTTTGAGACGCGGGAGGACGAATGCTTCACCGGGCACAGCGATACCTATGTGCTTGTGCGGGCAAAGGGCACCGAGCTTCGCGGCAAGACGCTTGACGTGCGCATCACCGGCGTGGAGGGCGACATGCTGCTGGGAGAAATTATTTGACACGCGGGGCATGGAGATATAGAATAGTCCGCATCAGATTAAAGATTTAACAGGAGATGAATATAATGGAGCGGGTTTATAATTTTTCGGCCGGGCCGTCCATCATGCCGGTCAGCGTGCTCACGCGCGCGGGGGCGGAGATTTTGAACTACCGCGGCTGTGGTATGTCCGTGATGGAGATGAGCCACCGCAGCACCGTTTTTCAGGAGATATTTGACGGGGCGAAGGCCAAGCTCAAGGCCGCGCTCAATGTGCCGGACACGCACGAGGTGCTTTTCCTGCAAGGCGGGGCGACGCTGCAATTTGCCGCCATACCGATGAATCTGATGCAAGGCGGCACGGCGGACTATGCCGTGACCGGCAACTTTTCAAATAAGGCCGCGAAAGAGGCGGCAAAGTACGGCGCGGTGAACATAGCCTATGACAGCTCCGCCGCGGGGCACGACCATATACCCGCGCAGTCCGAGCTTCGGCTCACGCAGGGCGCGAAGTATTTCTACTACTGCGCGAACAACACTATTTACGGCACCGAGTGGCAGTATGTCCCGGAGACCGCCGCGCCGCTGGTGTGCGACATGTCCTCCGACATTCTCTCAAAGCCGGTGGACGTTTCAAAGTACGGCCTTATATACGCCGGGGCGCAGAAGAACATGGCACCCGCGGGATTGACGGTTGTCATCATAGATAAGCGCCTTGCCGGGCGTGAGCTTGCCGTCACCCCGGAGGTTATGAGCTACAAAACGCTTATTGAGAAAGACTCCATGCTCAACACCCCGCCCTGCTGGTGTATTTACATGCTCTCGCTCATGCTCGACTGGCTTGAGGAGCAGGGCGGCACTGCCGCTATGCAGCAGCTCAAGCGCGAGCGCGCGGGGCTTATATATGATGTGCTCGACAACAGCGCGTTCTATATCGCCCACGCAAGGCCCGGCTCAAGGAGCGATATGAACGTGACCTTCCGCACACCGGACGCGGAGCTTGACGCAGAGTTTATAAAAGGCGCGGCGGTGCGCGGCCTTGTCAATGTCAAGGGTCACAAGCTCGCGGGAGGCATGCGCGCCTCACTCTATAACGCCATGCCGCTTGAGGGCGCGCGCTCGCTTGCGGAATACATGAAAGAATTTGAGGTCAAACACCATGTTTAATATAAAAACCATGAACGAGATATCCCGCGCCGGTATAGAGGTGCTGACAAAGCGCGGCTGCACCGTCGGTAAGGATGTGGAGAACCCCGACGGCATGCTCATCCGCTCGGCGGATCTGCACAGATATGAATTTAACCCGGAGCTGCTCGCAATCGGGCGCGCGGGCGCGGGCTACAATAACATTCCCATTGATGACTGCGCCGAGCGCGGAATCGTTGTTTTCAACAGCCCCGGCGCGAATGCCGTGGCCGTCAAAGAGCAGGAGCTGTGCTCGCTGGTTATGGCATCGCGCGATGTGCTGGGCGCTATCGACTGGGTCAAGTCCATCGCTGACCGCGGCGGGGATATACCAAAGCTTGTGGAAAAGGGCAAGTCCGCCTTCATCGGCCCGGAACTCATGGATAAGAACCTCGGCGTTATCGGCCTTGGCGCGGTTGGCGCGCTGGTTGCGAACATGGCGCTGGAGCTGGGGATGGTAGTTTACGGGCATGACCCCTTCATGTCGGTCGAGGCTGCGTGGCAGCTCTCGCGCGAAGTCATACGCTGTGAGAATATTGAGGATATCTACGCAAACAGCGACTATATCAGCATCAATGTGCCCTATACCGAGCAGACCGCGCATATGTTCAACGCTGAGGCCTTTGCGCAGATGCGTGACGGTGTGCGCATTGTGAACGAGTCCCGCGGTGAGGTGGTGGACGATGAGGCCATGACCGCCGCGCTCAAATCCGGCAAGGTTGCAAAATACGTCACGGATTTCCCCAATGAGCAGATTTTGAAAGCGCCGAACGTGATTGCCATGCCGCATCTCGGCGCTGTCACCCCGGAGAGCGAGGACAGATGCGCGCAGATGGCCGCGCTGGAGCTGTATGACTACCTGCTCAACGGCAACATCAAAAACTCCGTCAACCTCCCGAACGCGTCACTGGGCCGCATGGGCGTGTGCCGCCTGTGCGTCATCCACCACAATGTGCCGAGGATGATTACAAGAATCCTTGACTTCATCAGTGAGCGCAACATAAACGTTGAGCACATGATAAACAAGCCGCGCGACAAGTACGCCTATACCATCGTCGACCTTGGCGAGAGAATCGACAACGAGGTCGCGGACGCAATACGCGGCATGAAGGACGTTCTGCGCGTGCGCGTGCTGTACTGAGGGCGGCGCATGACAGAAAAGCTTTACTATCACAACAGCCGCCTTGCGCGCTTTTCCGCGCGTGTCACCGCCTGCGAGAAAACCGAGGACGGCTGGGCGCTGTGCCTTGATAAGACCGCGTTCTTCCCGGAGGGCGGCGGCCAGCTTGCCGATACGGGCGTGATAGGCGGTGTCCGCGTGACGGACGTGCAGGAGCGCGGCGGGGAAATCCGGCATTATACGACCGCGCCGCTTGAGCCGGGCGCGGAGTACGACTGTGCCATAGATGCCGAGCAGCGCCGACGCCGCATGCAGAATCACTCCGGCGAGCACGTTGTCTCCGGCATCACGCACAGACTGCACGGGGCGAATAACGTGGGCTTTCACATGGGCAGCGAGTTTATGACCATCGACTTTGACAAGGAGCTCGACTGGGAAGAGCTTATGGAGATAGAGCGCCTTGCAAACGAGGCCGTGCGCGATAATATACCCATAAAGGCCTGGTTCCCGTCTCCTCAGGAGCTGAAAGCGCTTGACTACCGCAGCAAGCTTGAGCTGACGGAGAATGTGCGCATAGTGGAGATTGCGGGAATTGATATCTGCGCCTGCTGTGCGCCGCACGTCGCGGTCACGGGTGAGATAGGCTTTATAAAGGTTTTGGACTCCATGCGCCACCGGGGCGGTGTGCGCGTGAGCCTTGTCTGCGGGATGGACGCGCTGGACGCTGTGCGCGTGATGCAGGATAATGTCAGCGCCGTGTCCAGGGTGTTCAGCGTCCCGCGGAATGAGACCGGCGCAGCGGCCGCGCGTTTTGCCGCGGGCGAGCAGAAGCTCAAAGAACGCATTGCGGAGCTCAGCATGGCGGCAGTCCATATGCGGGCGGAAGCCATTCCGGCGTGCGAGGGGAATATCTGCGTTTTTGATGAGCTTTTGGATGAGGTCGCTCTGCGCGAGCTTGTAAATCTCCTGAGCGAAAAGTGTACGGGCTATGCCGCGGCTTTCTCCGGCAATGACGATGAGGGCTACAGGTATATCATCGGCTCGCGCCATGTGGACTTAAAAAAGCACAGCCGCGAGATAAATGCCGGGATAGACGGCAGAGGCGGCGGCAGGAGCGAAATGCTGCAAGGCCGCGCGGCAAAAAACGCCGAGAGCATACAAAAATTCATAAAACATGACATTGTTTAGACAAATTGCATAAATTGTACAACAAAAAAGCCCGTTTCAGCGGGCTTTTTTGTATATTTTTAATTGACAAAGTCTTGACGGACTGCTAAAATATAGTAAGAAGGGGTAATGCTTCGCATTTGAGCATACATAATACATAAATGATGCGATAAGACCCAAGTACGAAAAAGTGAATATTGGAGGGTTATCCGTGAAAGATCTAAAGCATCTAATCTTCTTTGAGGATCTGCTTCAGGAGGCCAACAACGCGCTTGTTCAGAAGGCCAAGGCCGACGGCAAGTTTGCAATCGGCTACACCTGCTACTTCATGCCTGAAGTGCTCCTCGACCTGCCCGGCTGCTTCTCTGTCAGACTCAGAGCGCCGCGCTGCACCTCCCCGGACATTGCGACCTATTACATGTCCGCCCGCGTATGTCACTATGCAAGAAGCCTGCTTGAGCGCGCGCTCGAAGGCGGCTACAACTTCCTTGATGCGCAGATGGCGACCGAGACCTGCACCGCTACCTGCCGCTTCCAGGAGCATCTGCAGCAGAAGAATATTGACTCCGTAAAGGATATGCGCATTATTGACAACGATAATTTCTTCTGCGAATTCAGCGATGTCCCGTTCAAGACCAATGAGAACAGCTACAACCACTTCCGCGAACAGCTCCGCGCGCACGTCCTCCAGCCCCTGCATGACAAGCTCGGCGTCGATACCTCGGACGAAGCTCTGA